>JANXEG010000101.1 GCA_025058425.1 Nitrososphaerales archaeon | reverse complement strand
AAAAAGAGGATCGCCTAATACAGCAAAGACAACATTTTTTCTCCTAGCTTCATCTAAAATTCTGTCCACTTGTTCCTCTACTTTCTTCCTTTCAAATATAACAATTACATCTTTCTTAATAATTTCTTTTAATTCTTCCTCAAAATTTTCTGGGATATAAGTTGTATAACCATCAAGAAAAATTATATCACTTTCCTTTAGTGCTTCAAATCCCTCTAATGTTATCGATTTTATTCCTTGAACTCCTAATCCCACTAGAGTCAACATCTTTCCTCTATCTAATAGGCTCTAAAGAGCTTGATAAAGAATTTTGCATTTTATAAAAAGTTAAAAATACCTTAAGCTTTACCAAAATGATAGGGCCTGTGGCTCAGCCAGGAAGAGCGGCTGGCTCTTAAAAATACACTCTTTGGAGAAACCAGTAGGTCCGGGGTTCAAATCCCCGCAGGCCCGTTTGTTGAATATGAACAATGATTAAACAATTTAAAAATTTATTTCTGTCAAAAA
>JANXEG010000100.1 GCA_025058425.1 Nitrososphaerales archaeon | reverse complement strand
GTTAAATGGTACCATCGCTGCGATGTACTGTTTAGGATTGAATATAGAGGATGCAGTAAGGATGGGTGTATTCATCCACGGACTTGCGGGCGATCTGGCTGCAAAAGAGAAGGGTCCAGATGGTATGGTTGCTGAAGATGTACTAAACCTTCTACCCTACGCAATAAAGTATTATCGTGAAAATTTTGAAGAGATTCGTAAGAACTTCTATAATAAGATCTATGTAATTTAGCCATTTTGCCATTTTAATTTAGATGATCTATGACAAAAATGAATATATCATGGTGGGCCGGCCAGGATTTGAACCTGGGACCTACGCTGCGTCAGAGCGTTGTCCTAACCAGGCTAGACGACCGGCCCGCAGCACCACATACTATTGTTTATCCTTCTTACTTAACCTTTTAGCCCATCCTTTCAACAAATTAAATTAAAAATATTAGTTAGTGTCGTAAATTTCATTAAAAATAAAAATGAAAAATCCCTTACAGTACCTAATTCTAGCACCTTTAGCA
>JANXEG010000099.1 GCA_025058425.1 Nitrososphaerales archaeon | reverse complement strand
CAATTCCTGTTAAAGTTAACGAGAAAAATTTAGAGGAAATGAGAAAGCTTGTGTTGAATGGTAGTGAAGTGTGGCCAGGAGCAAACTATGTGATAAGGCCTGATGGAAGGAGGAAAAAAATAACTCAGTCTAACAAAGAAGAAATAGCAAAAGAGTTGGCTCCTGGCTACATAGTTGAGAGACATATTTCTGATGGTGACCTCTCACTTTTCAACAGGCAGCCAAGTTTACATAGAATGAGCATGATGGCCCATAGAGTTAGAGTTATGCCCTTCAAAACTTTCAGACTAAACACAGCAGTGTGTCCGCCATACAATGCAGATTTTGATGGTGATGAGATGAATTTACACATCCCACAAACAGAAGAGGCTAGAGCCGAAGCTTTGCTTTTGATGGAAGTCCACAAACACATAAGAAGCCCTAGATTTTCTGGACCGATAATAGGGGTAACAAGAGATTGTCTTTCTGGCCTTTATTTGCTCACTAAGGATGAAATGGTTTTAAAAAGGGAAGGGTTTGTTGA
>JANXEG010000098.1 GCA_025058425.1 Nitrososphaerales archaeon | reverse complement strand
AGAGAATTGAAAGAAAGCATCGCCCAGCCTCCTTATCACGCAGAGGAAGTTGTTAGAATCTCGTGAAGAGAATTGAAAGTTGCTATTAAAAGCGATATCTACGACTACTTTTACGAGCGAATCTCGTGAAGAGAATTGAAAGTTTATGCATAGATCGCACAAACATGCACCATCAGCAAATAACAGAATCTCGTGAAGAGAATTGAAAGAAAAAGGATGTGACAGCAGACTTGAGTCTCCGAGCCAACTGAATCTCGTGAAGAGAATTGAAAGAAAAAGAAGGTGAAATGATGAAGATCGCTACATTTAGTAAGAATCTCGTGAAGAGAATTGAAAGCACATTTAGGAAAACGCTCATCTATACTTTTTTGTAGTAGTCTGAATCTCGTGAAGAGAATTGAAAGCTATTTTTAAATTCAACAACACTACCTATTTTATACGAATCTCGTGAAGAGAATTGAAAGTTACACATTAGTTTATTTTTTATTTTATTATTTTATGGGAATCTCGTGAAGAGAATTGAAAGTGGCAAAATTCAATGCATGTCCATAATTATTCCCAACTAGAAT
>JANXEG010000097.1 GCA_025058425.1 Nitrososphaerales archaeon | reverse complement strand
GAGATTCGATCAGGAAGGTCAGTGGTCTTATGAGTCTCCGAATGTTACTTTCAATTCTCTTCACGAGATTCGAAAAAATATGCAAGCAAAAAGGAGAATTATTTAAATCTTTCAATTCTCTTCACGAGATTCGATCCACTCTACCGAATGGAGTATAGCTGATGCTCATGTCCTTTCAATTCTCTTCACGAGATTCTGAAGATTTTATTTTTCTCAATAGCAAACTCCTCAAGGTACTTTCAATTCTCTTCACGAGATTCTTCTCTCTTTCTCCTGTTGCCTTTCTTTTGGATTTAGACTTTCAATTCTCTTCACGAGATTCCAGGTATGTGACTAGAAACGACGACACCAGCACCAAGCCGCTTTCAATTCTCTTCACGAGATTCTATACTTGTTCTTCAGTTCAGCTTCAACGACGTGTTTTTGGAAGTTCTTTCAATTCTCTTCACGAGATTCTTTCAGAATTAAAGCGAGAAATCGTATCATTGTGAATTCTTTCAATTCTCTTCACGAGATTCCTGAAATGATTCTTGTTACGAAAAATGAAGCTGAAGTAGACTTTCAATTCTCTTCA
>JANXEG010000096.1 GCA_025058425.1 Nitrososphaerales archaeon | reverse complement strand
ATGGTGGAAATAATAAAAGTATCAATGAATAACCATAAAGACTTAAAAAGCTCAAGCGATTTCAAATTACGTTAAAGATACCCAATCATATAAAATTCGCAGCGCGGTTAATATTCGTTAATTCCAAGAGGAGTGCTGAAAGACTTTTTCTATAGTGTAAACTCGCTTTCACCATCTATCCTAACAAATCGATAGATCAAAATCCTCTAAGAGATCCTCGCCTTAAACGTTACCATATAGGGCTCCAAATAACAACAGAATATTAGAGAATATTAGATAATCTTAAGCGGATAAGTGAAGGTATAAGTGAATTCATCTGCCATTTTTATATAAAGGCCGTTCAACCATCATAACATAATTTGATGGAATTATGGACCGGGAGGGATTCGAACCCTCGACCCCCGCCATCGGCCGATTTCACGTATGCCAAAGCGGTATCCTACCAGACTAGACGACCGGCCCACAATTAGCTTAATAAATATTCAGATTTATCTTCTTTACTCTTTATAAACTCGAAGATCTTAGAGAGAAATGCGCATGTGTAGAATCCGAATAGTTTATCTTAATCGATAAAA
>JANXEG010000095.1 GCA_025058425.1 Nitrososphaerales archaeon | reverse complement strand
TTTGCTATGGTGCTTGACAACCCCCTTTTTGAGGTTGATGAAAGTTATAAAGGTAGTGTCCGAGTCTTCTGGATATCTTAAAGCTCGACAAGCACCTTCTATTTCTATTTGTATTCGCTCTACCCTTAGAAAATCCTAAAAAACAAGTCCATCCTAATCAATTAAAAGAACACCTTACGGAAAACTGTAAGGAGCTTAAAATAGTAAGATTAAAACATTCTCAATTCTCATTTGTCGTATGGTCTTCCATACGTGAGATGGTGGACCGGGCGGGATTCGAACCCGCGACCTCCCGCGTGCGAGGCGGGCGTCGGCACCAGCCTGAATGGGCTGCTCATACCACTGAACTACCGGCCCACATCCAAAGAGGCTGAAGCGCAACCCAACATATCTTCGTCATCCCAGCCGGTTGGTCAGATCGCCCGTCGTAGCGTTGGATTGCGCATCTCCCCCTTACCCTATATGTCAGTGGGACATATTACAGTTACCAAAACTACTTCATCTAGCCAACACATTTACGCTCTCATTTACCCCCCATGATGCATAAAAAGTTTAATATATTCTCTCAACCCACCTACTTTAAGCTTACAACCTATCTTAAACTTTGAGAAAGGTTTGAGCTTAGG
>JANXEG010000094.1 GCA_025058425.1 Nitrososphaerales archaeon | reverse complement strand
CTCCTCTGGATTCTGGCAAGCCCAAACCTCTTACACGCCTCGCTAACCTTAAGCCTAACCTCATCGTCACTTATATCATACACAATGAGGGTTTGCATAGCCTTCACCTCAAGGTGAACGGCGCATAACTAGGCTCCCTCCCAAGAATAAAGTCTGCAACTCTTTTAGGCTGTAGGAAAATGTGGCTTGATAGCGGCAATAGTCTTCCGCGAAATGTTAATGTCTCGGATAATCTCTCAGAGAAAGCCCTCACAACTTGAAAGCGAAATTCTCCCTTAAGCCTTCTCCCATCAATTATAGATTTCGAATCTCTAATGCTCGATGAGAGTCTCAAAACAACCCTATCCACAATAGGCTGCCTAAACTCTTCTAGAATATCCATTACAAGTGCTGGCCTTCTAGGAGAATCCGCGTGTAAGAATCCTGCGAATGGATCAAGCCCGGCTGCTTCAACAGCCAGCCAAATCTCGGAGGCTAAAAGCCCATAGCAGAAATTGAGCATAATATTAATTGGATCCTCAGGATCCTCAAACCTTTTCCTCCTGCCCGGAAAATCTAGGTTCTCTGGCAGTAAAAGCCTAAAGCCCTGCCAGTATATTTCAGCGGCCTCCGCCTCAAGCCTCATGACCTCGCTCCTAACAGAGCTAGCG
>JANXEG010000093.1 GCA_025058425.1 Nitrososphaerales archaeon | reverse complement strand
TAGAAGGAAATTATGTAATGGTTATACCTGCATGTTGTTCAACAATAATTGAAGGACCTTATCCTAAAACTGCATATAATGTTCCAGTATTGAATATAGCTTTTGCAGCTTCACCTTCAACTGCAGCAGGGGTTAAAGCTGGATTTGAAATCTTAGGTAAAAGTGGTATTCACGTTGTTGTTTGGGCTGGTGATGGTGCAACAGCAGATATAGGTATGGCATCTTTAAGTGGTGCTGCTGAAAGAAATGATGATATAATCTACATATGTTATGATAATGAAGCTTACATGAATACTGGTATTCAGAGGAGTGGTGCAACTCCATATGCTGCTTGGACTACAACGACAATTTTAGGTAAAACTGAACATAAAAAGAATGTTCCAATGATAATGGCTTCACATAGAATACCATATATAGCCACAGCCTCTATAGCTTACCCATTTGATTTTATTGCTAAAATTAAAAGAGCAGCTTCAATTAAAGGCTTCAAATACCTTCATTTACATAGTCCATGTCCTACTGGATGGAGATTTCCAAGTGATAAAACTATTGAGATAGGTAGACTCGCAGTTCAATGTGGCATGTGGCCTTTATATGAAATTGATCATGGAGTATTTAAATTAAGTAGTATATGTAAACCACTCTTAAATAA
>JANXEG010000092.1 GCA_025058425.1 Nitrososphaerales archaeon | reverse complement strand
GGACATCCAAAGGGAGTGATAGATGTAGATGTGGAAGCGATACCGAGTGGAGAGAGTGTAGAGATTAAGAGCGTAACTATAGGAAGAACAGCAAGAAGGTTGATGGCTGGCATTGCGTACTACGTAGTATAATCTAAACATATTAACCTCCTTTAATAACTCATACAATCATGAGGAAGGATATATGTTAATTCTAAGGTAGAGAATACTGTAAATATTAAAAAAAGCGAGGTTAAAAGATGGTAGGTGCTTGAAAATATTTTAGGTAAAGCAAAAAGTCATCTAGAAAAATCCATTGGTGGAAAAAGAATTAAGGAGAAGAATTGTGCAGATGGATTAGAATGAAGAGAGCTATTAACCTAATATAAGGATTTTGATAATGAGTAATGTTAAAAAGCTAGAAGTATTAACCCTTTAAAGATTTATTTTTATAACATTCCCATAGATATCATTACTAAAGCACCACTCATGCCTTAATACCTTAATTATTTTATGTAGAAATAGAGATTGTTACATTGTTACAAAGGGATGTTAGAGAGTTTAGCTAAAAGTTTTTCAGCCCTTTCAATGTTAAATACTCCACACGGACAGAGTTTAGCTAATGTAATAGCTGCTTCTTTAGGCTTTTTTTTACCTTCTTTAATTTCACCAATTAGCTTGATAACTAGCTTTGGTGAAACAA
>JANXEG010000091.1 GCA_025058425.1 Nitrososphaerales archaeon | reverse complement strand
TATCATACTTCTCGGTCCATTTAATCCCAGCCCATATTTCATCAATTGCCCTCTGAAGCAGGAGCCTATAGGCTTCAAGGAAATCCTCGACATCAAAATTATGTTTAATTTTGTATGCCCTAACCTGATACAAGCTGTTTGACACCTTCAACCACCCTCTCATATTTGTGGCTTCTCATTCCATAGAGCTTTCCAGCGAAGTGTGAGACTATGGTTATTAAATCTTCAATAAGCTCTTCTTGGGGAGTCTTATCCTCACGGTTTATCACCTCTATAGTTGTTCCGAAAGCCGAGAATAGCCTCGCCAGAGTCCCAAATCCGAACCTTGTAAGTCTGTCCTCATAAGTCACAATCACTTTAGAAACTTTCCTCTCAACAACAGCCTCCAAGAGCTTAAGAAAGTTCTTTCTATTTTCATTTAACCCCGAACCAACATCAGCTAGAACCTGAACATTCCCATAACCCTTCTCGCTAGCGTAACTTAAAATGGCTTGCCTCTGCCTTTCACTTTCAATTCTCTTCACGAGATTCTAGCAAGAAGTGATGCTCAAGTTTGGGTGACGCCTTATACCTTTCAATTCTCTTCACGAGATTCAGTACACACCCACTTTCCATCTTGGCGATCTAGTAAAAGCAACTTTCAATTCTCTTCACGAGATTCAACAAAGCAAATCACAATACTTAATG
>JANXEG010000090.1 GCA_025058425.1 Nitrososphaerales archaeon | reverse complement strand
GAGACTCGACGGCTCGTCGGAGTACAACCTCGACGAACTCGAGGAATTATGCAGGTCGGTAGGCTACCAACCAGTCTACAAACTCGTCCAGAAAAGGGCGCCCCATCCCAAATACATGATAGGGCCGGGCAAGGTCGAAGAACTTCGGCGAATCGTCAAAACCATGAACATAGAGAAGATCGTCTGCGAAAACGAGCTAAAACCAGTGCAGGAATACAACCTAGCTAAGGCGCTGTCGGTCCCTGTGATCACGAGAACCCAGCTTATCCTCGAGACTTTCGCGCAGAGAGCCGCTTCGACGGAGGCCAAGCTTCAGATTAAACTGGCTGAGCTCCAGTACGAGCTTTCTAGGGCGAAGGAGAAGGTCCGGTTGGCGAAGAAGGGTGAACAGCCGGGGTTCCATGGTTTGGGTGCCTACGAAGCCGATGTCTACTACAACGAGGTTTTCAGACGCATCGCGACGATCAAGGAGAAGCTTAGAACGATAAGGCTTCGGAAAACTTTGATGAGACAAAAGAGGGTTGAAGGAGGCCTTCCGGTTGTGGCCTTGACAGGGTACACGAACGCAGGCAAAACAACACTCTTCAACAGAATTTCCGGTGAAAACCTTTTCGTCAGCTCCCAACTTTTCACAACTCTTTCCACGACATCAAGGATAGTGCAGTTCAAAGGGCGTAGAGCCTACCTATCCGACA
>JANXEG010000089.1 GCA_025058425.1 Nitrososphaerales archaeon | reverse complement strand
CCATTAACTGTAATTGAAATATAATTTACCCTTTTAGAATCAATCATACTTATAGCTTCATAAGGACATGCAAGACTACAAGCACTACAACCAACACAATTCTTTTGATTACCAACTTTACCAGCAGAACAAATTACAATAAGATCACATGCACCACAATCCATACACTTCTTAGAATCTTTAAAAGCAATTTTAAACATCAAAACTTATTATCGAAATCATTAAGATATATCTTTTCACTATAACCATGAAAATTATATTATTATCATCTATTTAAATATGGAATCTAAAAACATCATTGTAATAAAACCAGCTATAAGTCCGAAAGTTGCTTCTCGACCAAAACCCTTCTTGTGACTTTCAGGAACCATTTCATCAATAACTACAAAGAGCATTGCGCCTGCTGCGAATGCTAGTCCCCATGGTAGAAAGGAATGTGAAATAGAAGCTAATGTTAATCCAAATAAGCCTCCTAATGGTTCTACAAGTCCAGTTAAAGTTGCATAACCAAATGCTTTTAAAAAACTATACTTCTCTCTTAAAAGTGGTAATGCAACAGCTAAACCTTCAGGAATATTTTGTAAACCTATAGCTGTAGCAATAAGTAATCCAGTTGCAATATTGCCAGTTCCAAAACTAATGCCAACAGCTAATCCTTCAGGAAAATTATGTATTGTCATTGCAATTATCATAAGCCAAATACGTGGTAATCTTGATGAAGGTC
>JANXEG010000088.1 GCA_025058425.1 Nitrososphaerales archaeon | reverse complement strand
TTCACGAGATTCAAGAATGCAAGACTCACCACATTAATCGGTGGTCGTCCTTTCTTTCAATTCTCTTCACGAGATTCTTTATTACCTGCTGTCGAAATACACCGTCCCCGATGAGCCTTTCAATTCTCTTCACGAGATTCATGATGAAGTAATCACGAACGCGATCTTCCCAATGCCTTTCAATTCTCTTCACGAGATTCTCGCTTATCAAAAGAGCAAAAAAATAAACTACAGTTTTTAACTTTCAATTCTCTTCACGAGATTCAGCGAAGCCACACCGCCTCATTGAGGAAAAGGACCAATTCTTTCAATTCTCTTCACGAGATTCCGTAGATTCCTAAGAGGAAGATTCGTTCGTGATGAAGACTTTCAATTCTCTTCACGAGATTCTAGGATTATCGATCGTTGATAGATACGCCCTTACACCTTCCTTTCAATTCTCTTCACGAGATTCTAAACGCTACTACGACTTTTATGTCGCTACTGAGGAGCCTTTCAATTCTCTTCACGAGATTCCGTTGCTGATAGTATTTTTGCTGGTATCCATGTTAAGATCTTTCAATTCTCTTCACGAGATTCAACGACGTTTATCAGAGATAAAAAGACCAAGAGATTCATACTTTCAATTCTCTTCACGAGATTCTCGATGCTTACAATTACATTACTTTTGCTCTTGCTCGTACTTTCAATTCTCTTCACGAGATTCCAACTCAACGGTTCCTTCAGAATACGTGAGTTTTTGATACTTTCAATTCTCTTCACGAGATTCCCATAATCTATTCTGATCCTGTTCACTCAAAACTGATTCATGTTTTTGATACTTTCAATTCTCTTCACGAG
>JANXEG010000087.1 GCA_025058425.1 Nitrososphaerales archaeon | reverse complement strand
ACTTCTGAGAAGTTTACCTTTGCTCTCTTAGCTTCTTCATATAGCTGCTTCTTCAACCAAACCGTGACCTTTGGCATAGCATACGTATATACGGAACCAATTTAAAAGCCTTTCCTATTGATATAATAGGAGTATTATGTATATGAGTCTCTCCCTTTATGAACCCTCTCTAATCTCTATCTCTCTCTCCTCCAAATCGGTAACGTATATACGTATATCAATGCAAGATAGCTATACGAGTTGGCTTAGCCAACTATAATATTCTTACACCTGTTAGATATAATTAAGGTCCACCAAGTTTCCAGGTCAAGCGAGGTGGATAACGATATGTTAGTGTCGGATTTTTTTTTAATAAAATTTTTTTTCCTCACACCTTGACACTACATGCCTTCCTCTTCTCTTCCAACTTCTTCAATTCGCGAAGCTTATCGGTCATAAACCTCACGAAGCTCTTTGGACCTCGCTTGCCAAGCAAGCGTGCATTCTCCTTCTCCCTTTTAAACTGCTCGTAAAAGTAATTGAAGATCTCATAATCCACAGCGAAAGACCTTAACCGTTTCATCACATATATAGCATATAGCATTACTGCATATATAGCTATAGCTATGAAGATTCGTCGCCATCCTTAAGATCTTTCTCACCACCTAATCCTTCTACTCTTTCACGCATTTCAATTCTCTTCACGAGATTCTAACACCAGATGTAGCGCTAGAAGCTGGTACATATGCATTGATCTTTCAATTCTCTTCACGAGATTCGCCACATTAGCTGAGATGCCTTATTTCACCAAAAGAGTCTTTCAATTCTCTTCACGAGATTCTCAGCAACTACATTAGTCCCTAATGATTGGACATCTTGTACTTTCAATTCTCTTCACGAGATTCATAACAATAATGAATGTAGGAGATCAG
>JANXEG010000086.1 GCA_025058425.1 Nitrososphaerales archaeon | reverse complement strand
AGCCAAGGCCTCCCACCATGGGCCGAACGGCCTATCGTAGTTATTTCGGTCCAAAGGATTCCTCTCTCCGCTATCTCTATGTTCAATCCTGTCGGTTCGCCGATGATCGCCATATCTCCCTTCAAACCATCTCTAACCAAGTAATCTGTACCGATAGAGCCTAAACACTCCTCATCTGCCACTGCTGTAAAGACCAAAGTGCCGGAAAGTTTTACATCCGCTTCTACGAGAGCTTCGATAGCACACATCATGGCAGCTATACCAGACTTCATATCTGATGCGCCTCTACCATGAATCTTATCATCATTTACAATACCTTCAAATGGATCTATACTCCACCCTTCACCCGGAGGGACTACATCTATATGGCCATTGTAAATAAGAGTGGGTTTTTGTTCGGTGCCCTTTAAAGTGACTACACAATTCGTTCTATCTTTTTTCTCCTCCTTAAGTACTACATCAAGACCCAAACTTCTCATACTATCTGCAATAAATTCAGCACACTCCCGCTCATAACCGGGTGGATTGATCGTTTTGAATCTGATGAGGGCTTTTGTCAATTCTATTACACGCTCTTTCTTAATCGATTTCACTAACCTTTCTTGATTTTCTCGAGTCTTCATCAATCTCTCACCTTATAGTAAGAAGAATAGCTATTTAAGTGGTATGGTTAAACTAAGATTTGTACGTATAAATCTAATAATATTTTGAAGAATTTTGGACAAAATAAGTCAAAAGTTCATTTATCATTATAATTTTAAAATTTTTAATATTTGTAAAATTTATCCTTTAAATAGGACCTAGAATATCTTAGTGGTGAAGATCTATGAAACTCTTCACAGTAGGTCCAGTTGCTTGCTACCCTGAAGTCCTTGAAGAGATGAGGCGCCAGATGTTTAGCCATAGGAGTAAAGAGTATAAAGAGTTGCACATGGAAGTTGTAGAAAGGATGAGAAAGTTCCTTGAAACTGAGAACCAAATCTTCCTATTCCCTAGCTCCGGTACTGGTTTTATGGAGGGGTCTGTAAGAAACTGTGTCGAGAAGAAGATGCTATGCTGTGTTAATGGAGAATTTGGAAGAAGGTATGTCGAAGTAGGAGTATCCAATGGGAAGGTTGTGGAGAAGCTCGAGGTTAAGCTCGGGAAGCCGATTACTCCAGACCTTCTGGACGAAAAACTCTCCTCATGTCCCGATGTGGAAGCCGTTACAATAACCCATAACGAGACGAGTACTGGTCTATTAAATCCATTACCAGAATTGGCCGAAGTTGTAAAGAAGCATGGAAAGTTATTGTTCGTAGATGCGGTAAGTTCGATGGGTGGTGTCGATATCAAAGTAGATAAATGGGGGATTGATGTATGTTTTGGGAGTTCACAGAAGTGCTTTGGACTCCCACCCGGATTGGCCATAGGAAGTGTAAGTGAAGAAGCATTAAAGAAGTCAGAACGTATCAAAGATAAAGGATGGTACTTTGATTTTAAATTATTTGAAAAGTATCAAAAAGAGCAGTTCAGCACACCGATGACACCAGCGATACCTCAGATATTGGCTTTAAGGAAGATTTTAGAAATGATCGAAGAGAATGGTGGTAAACAGAAGCAGTTTGAACTCTACTTAGAAAGGAGTAGGAGGATAAGAGAAGGTGTGATGAAGTTAGGTTTTACACTCTTCCCTGAAAAGGGTTATGAAAGTCCAACAGTTACGTGTGTGAATGCTACAGGTAACCTTAATGGATCTGAGATTTATGAGAGGATGAGAAAGAAGGGTTTCGAATTGGCAAGGGGGTATGGAGCGATTAGAGATGTAACGTTCAGGATCGGTAATATGGGATACATAACGTTTGAGGATATCGATCTGATGCTTAAAGCCCTTGAAGAAGTGGTAGCTGGCAAATAAAGTAACATAGCAATGTTATATACTCACTTACACTTGTATTATAACTATCATAGGTTACGTTTTAGACTCACTACGAAAAGTCTC
>JANXEG010000085.1 GCA_025058425.1 Nitrososphaerales archaeon | reverse complement strand
CAGCGGTAGCCATACCTGCCTTACCACCCGTATCACCGCTCAGATTGATGTAGACCCTTTGGTCTGGATAACCTATCAGTGTATGGGGACCTTTTAAAACGATGACCGCATTCAACTCCTTTGTATATTGCTGTAGAATATCCACCCTATTTCTCTCGATTCTTTCCTTCTCTATTCCAGTGAGCCTCCCCATTTCACCAATATGCGGGGTGATGATCGTTGGTGCACTTCTCTGCTTTATGATACTTACATCTTTAGAGATCGCGGTAATCCCATCACCATCGATCAATATCGGCAAAGTAATATCTTGAGCCAACTCCCTTACTAACTCCTGGGTCTCTTCATTCGTAGATAAGCCCGGCCCCAATATCACCATCTTGATCCCTCTTTCTCTACAGATCTTTACAAGACCATCCTTAGCCTTTAAACTCAGACTCCCATCGTTCGTTTCATCCTTTTGTGGAAGGAAAACGACCTCTCTCCCTCTCTCAGCAAGGAATGGTGTTATGGATGCTGGGCAGGCTAAGTAAGAGTAACCGCCCCCAGCCTTTAAAAAAGAGTATGCAGATGCGATTGGAGCCCAAAAGTAATTCCTTGAGCCAGCGATCGTTAGAATCGGGCCATAAGAGAATTTTGTAGTATTTGGATCCCTTTCTGGTAGAGGTATAGGTACTGAGACTTCAACTTTGATCGAGTCCGATCTTTGAAGAGGTAATGGATAAGATATGTGTGAAACGTACAACTTACCACACCTACCATAGCCCGGATAAAGCAGATTCCCGATCTTCGGCAATCCATAAGTTATCGTGTAACTCGCTTTTACTGAAATACCCATCTCTTGACCGGTATCACCATTTATCCCCGAAGGTATATCGATAGAAAAGATGGGCTTTTCACTCTTATTCATCAACTCTATAACATCTTTATAGATCCCTTCGATATTCCTCTCCAAACCCGTTCCAAATATCGCATCGATGATCGCATCTGCTTCATTAAGAGTACTCTTGATCGAATCGATATCTACTTGATTTATCATCTCAATTTCGATTGGAAACTTTAAGATTATTTCGAGATTCTTTCTCGCCGAACCTCTATACCTTTCCTTCTCAGCCAAGAGGAAGACCTTCACATAACCACCATTGGAGTGAAGCTTTCTTGCTACGACAAAACCATCCCCGCCGTTGTTACCAGGACCACAGAAGATTACAAACCTTTTTCCTTTCACCCCAAACTCCTTTAGGATTACAAAGTATGCACTCTCACCCGCATTCTCCATTAAAATCTCTTCAGATATTCCATAATCCTCCATCGCCCTTCTATCTAACTCTCTTATCTCTGAATTTCTACACACCTTCATCTATACCACTCAGCAATTAAGTGATAAAGTACTCTCTCAATTTCTTGTATGTTGAGTTTAAAGCCTCAACGATTACCTTCGTATCGGCGATGACTGGCATATAATTCGTATCTTCCTTCCACCTCGGTACAACATGTGTATGTAAATGGTCTTTTATCCCCGCTCCGGCACCTTCACCCAAATTCATCCCTATATTGAAACCATCTGGATTCATCGCTTCCTTCAAAATTTTAACGACCCTTACTAAGATTTCAAAGTGTTCATCACGCTCCTCCTTACTTAGACCTTCTAGTGATGAGATATGTTTATAGGGCACGATCATCAAATGGCCAGGATTGTATGGATAGCTATTTAAAATAACGAAATTATTCAACCCTCTATAGACAATGTAATTCTCTTCATCTCTATTCTCCTTCGGCTTTTCACAAAATATACACCCCTTTGGCTTATCACTCTTTATGTATTCGATCCTCCATGGAGCGAATATTCTCTTCATCCTTCCACCTTAATCAAAATTTTAATCAATTATTCTACTTCGCCCTCAATAGAAAAATTTATCCCTTGCTTTGAGGGTTTATATGCTATGCCAAGGCAGATCTTCAGTAGTGAAGAATTCATCAAGCTCTTGGAAAAGGCTAC
>JANXEG010000084.1 GCA_025058425.1 Nitrososphaerales archaeon | reverse complement strand
TTATATATTTGGTTCGCCGTTGGGTGGTTTTTGGATGAAAGTATCATTTCACAGATCGCTAAACGTTGAGGTGTTACTTTATACCCTTTACTGCGTAGTGTTTTTATTATCTGCTGAATATTTGACAACTTTTCTAATTATGAGGGTTAATGGGTTGCTTAAATCATTTTCTAAAATAAGATTTAAATAATAATTATTTTTAATTAATAAAGGTGAAAAAATGGAAGAGTATAAGATGCCATTAATAGGTGATAAATTCCCCCAGATGGAGGTTAGAACCACCAGAGGAATGATAAAGCTTCCAGACCATTATAGTGGTAAGTGGTTCATCCTCTTCAGCCATCCTGCCGATTTTACACCTGTTTGCACAACAGAATTCGTTGCATTCCAGAAAAGGTATGAGGAATTTCAAAAGTTACAATGTGAATTGATAGGATTAAGTATAGACCAGGTTTTTGCACATCTAAAGTGGGAGGAATGGATAAAAGAGAAGCTCGGTGTTGAAATAAAGTTTCCGATAATCGCAGACAATACTGGTGAGATATCTGCACGATTAGGTATGCGCCATAAACAGGCTGCAGGAACACAGACGGTTAGAGCCGTCTTTATAGTCGATCCTAAAGGGATTGTTAGGGCGATACTATACTATCCGATGGAGTTGGGTAGAAATATTGATGAAATACTTCGGATGATAAGGGCACTTCAAATAGCCGATAAAGGTTACGCCATCCCGGCCAATTGGCCACATAATGAAATAATCGGTGATAATGTCATCATTCCACCCGCTAATAGTGTAGATATGATAGAGAAGAGAAGAGCACAAGAGAAGGCTGGAGAGATTAAGTGCTTAGATTGGTGGTTATGCTACAAGAAAGTAGAGTAAAGCCTTCGATTTACTGAACGCCCCTTTTTTCTTATGATTAGATTCCAATCCTTAGTTTTAAGATGGTCTTGATTCGATTTTAAATTAACCTTTAAGACCCATAACTCATAATTCTATAATTTCATCACTTTACACTTAAGTTTTCACATCAACATCGGTATACGATTGAAGTAATACGAATTATGACGTGAATAAAGCCATAGAGCAAAATTTATGCGAATAAGCTATCTAGAAGCATCATGATCGAGAAGCCGATTATCAACCCAAAGGTAGCTTCTCTACCAAAACCCTTCTTGTGACTTTCAGGGATCATTTCATCTATTACTACGAATAGCATCGCTCCTGCTGCAAATGCAAATCCCAAAGGTAGTATATAATGTATTAAAGAGACCAGGATTGCACCAGATACTCCTCCGATGGGTTCGACGAGCCCCGTTAAAGTTGCATAACCAATAGCTCTTTTCTTACTATATTTCTCTCTTAGGAGTGGTAGAGCTACAGCCAAACCCTCTGGAGTATTCTGAATACTGATCGCGCTAGCCATAATCAAACCACTCGCCAAATCGCCCGAACCGAAGCTCACACCTACAGCCAACCCTTCAGGGAAGTTGTGGATGGACATGGCGATGATGAAAAGCCAGATCTTTGAGAGTCTTGATGGTGGACCCTCTTTACCTGCAACGGGATGAAAATGTGGTACGAAGCGATCGATAAAGTGCAACATCAAAGCACCCGTTAAAAGACCAACCACTGCCATTCCTGATCCACCTAACTCGATCGCAGGGACTAAAAGGCTAAAAGAGGTTGCTGCTAGCATGATGCCCGCTGCAAAACCGAGTAAGATATCTAGAAGATCGTCAGAAAATTGGCTCTTGAAGAGTATTGGGAGTGCACCAAGTCCCGTAGCTAAGCCTGCTAATAGACTTGCGATGAATCCATAGTAAATAAACTCCATCTAATCTCAATTTTGTTATGGGCACCGAAATAAAAGTGTTGTCAAAAGCTTCTTATTCTTCTCATATTGTAGGTAGAGAACGTCGACTTCTTTCTAATGTAACTTCATAAGTTTTTAACGCTCTAATTATTATTATGCTAAGATGGATCGGTTCGTTACCAATGAGGATAGGATTTATAAAACTTCAGTATTGTGGGATTATCCAATTCTGCCCCGGCTTTCTTTTTAATATGTACCTCTTAATGAATGTGGAGCGATTTCTTACCTTCGGTATTGGTGAAGTTTTTGGTCTAGCCTCTATCTTAGGTGTTTGGCTCCTCACCTTTCCCGCCTTTGTGAGTGAGCCATGTGTTGGCATATTCGATCAACATTTTATTCGAGTCAGCTTCTTAAA
>JANXEG010000083.1 GCA_025058425.1 Nitrososphaerales archaeon | reverse complement strand
ATGCATATGATCGGGGTCATACTAAGCCCGACGAGAAATCAGAGGAATATTGCGAGAGCCAAAAGACACATCAACCCTTGGAATGATAAGGTAAAGGTTGAGATCAGACCTTGGGAAGATTACTACAATGAATATAAGGAAGAGTTAGAGGAAATCGGGTCTGAAGGTGAGAGGAAGTGAAGATAGATACTACCTATCCATCGATGAAGTACAGATTGTATGCGACGAAGAAGAAGGATATGGATATATTAAAACTCCCATTCCCAAGAGAATGGAGCCATAAAGACTTCAACCTCCCACCAAACTGGAAAGAAGTGGCTCTTAATAAGTTGAAAGAGTTAAAAGGGAGGTACCGTTCTCTTCAGTTATTCCTCGATATATGTGTGCAGTGTGGTGCTTGTACCGATAAATGCCCATTCTTTCTTGGAACCCTTGACCCTCATAATATGCCCGTGGCAAGGCAGGAGTTATTGAGATCTATCTATAGAAGGTACTTTACATTAACAGGTAGGCTCTTCAGGAGTCTGGTAGGTGCTAAAGAGCTCGATGAAGGTATGATTAATCTTTGGTATACTTACTTCTACCAATGCTCCGAATGTAGGAGATGCTCGGTCTTTTGTCCTTATGGAATAGATACAGCCGAGATTACAAGAGCGGCGAGAGAGGTACTTGCGGCAATAGGTTTAACGCCTAGATCCCTCACAGAGTCGATAGCAAAGTGCCATCTGGTCGGGAATCACATGGGCATACCCCCTGCAGCACTCCTTAGCTCGATTCAACTTGTCGAGGAAGAGATAAAGGAGGAAACTGGAGTTGAGGTCAAGGTTCCTATAAATAAAAAAGGCGCGGAGATCCTGTTCATCACACCTTCAGCAGACTTCTTTGGAGGACCACATTGGGGTACATTTAAGGGATGGGTGAAACTATTTCATCATATCGGGCTCGATTATACGATCAGTACTTACGCTAGTGAAGGTGGTAACTTTGGGACCTGGTTAACTTATGAAACTATGAAGAAGCTGAATAAGAAGATCGTTGCCGAAGCGAAAAGGCTAGGTGTAAAATGGCTACTTGGAGGGGAGTGTGGGCATATGTGGAGGGTCATTCATGCATTTATGGGTACGATGAACGAACCTCTGGATTTTCTTGAAGAGCCAAAATCACCGATCACGGGGACTAAATTTAAAAGGGCGGCATCGACCAAGTTCGTCCATATATGTGAATTTACGGCAGATCTTATAAAGCATGGTAAGCTTAAACTTAACCCTAAAGCAAATGACCAATACATCGTAACCTACCATGATTCTTGTAATCCGGCAAGGGTCATGGGCTTGATCGAAGAACCGAGGTACATACTGAAGCATGTATGTAACAACTATGTGGAGCTCGATCCTAACTTAAATAGGGAAAAGACTATGTGTTGCTGCTCGGGAGGTGGATTGTTAGCAGATGAACTTTTAGAGTTAAGGCTAAAGGCTGTTAAACCGAAGATAGATGCGATAAAAGCGACCGGGGCGAACTTTCTTGCATGTATCTGTGCGATCGATAAAGCCGCTTTTTCTGATTACTTTTCACACCTTAAAATACCGATAGCGGTTGGAGGAGTGCACGAGCTCGTCGGAAATGCTTTGATTATGAGTTAAACACTCATAATCGAATACCTTATATTTTATAATCTGAATTATGAATTCTTGCGATTCGATCATTCGAAGATAATCTTTAAAGACCACATTATTATTACACCTAGAAGCAAAGCCATAAATTGATGGATAGAATCTTTAACATTCACCCTTTTATGGAGCTCGGGAAAGAGGTCTGTTGCACCAATATAGATAAAACCTCCTGCAGCCAAAGAAACTAGAGGTGGTAGAAGATATTCGATATAACTAGCGAGGTAGTAAGTGGAGATTGCACCGAGGATCGAGCTTACCTGAGCTACAAAATTATACAATAAAGCCCTCATTTTATCGAAACCTCCATATAGAAGGACACCAAAGTCCCCAACTTCCTGCGGCACTTCATGTATAATCACCGCAATAGCGGTTATTATACCCAACTCTACACTAACTAAAAAGCTCGTAGCAATGATGACACCATCTATACAATTGTGAATGCTATCCCCTATGAGATTTAAATAGGCGAATGCATGAATTTTACATTCTATATCATGGCAATGCCTCCATCGTAGAAACTTCTCCAGAATGAAAAATATTAAAATACTTGAGAGGACATAAGCGAATCCCATCTCGCCACCTATTTCATAACCCTCAGGTATCAGATGGAGAAAGGCACCTCCCAATAGTGCGCCAGATGCGAAAGCCACTAAAGTCATCAGAATTTTATTAATTACCGCTCTATTAAAGGGTAAGAATAGGATTCCAATAAGTGATATAGAGCTGTTTAATAGGACGAAGAAGATGATCAATAACAATGTCTGCATAATTCAACCCTCCTCTCTTTCGTGCAGATCTTATTTAAGTTTACCTAAATTCCCTTTTTAAGATCGATGAAGATCGACCCTAGGATTCGAGATAATTTAGAT
>JANXEG010000082.1 GCA_025058425.1 Nitrososphaerales archaeon | reverse complement strand
GGCTTATTCTAATGAACTTTATCAGAGGGCGAAGAAGCTCATACCGGGTGGTGTTAACAGCCCCGTTAGGGCCTATGAGCCATACCCATTCTTCGTTAAGAGGGCTGAAGGTTCTAAGATATACGATGTAGATGGCAACTCATACGTAGATTACGTAATGGGTTATGGAGCATTACTGTTGGGTCACTCTCCTCCAAAGCTCGTTCAAAGGTTGAAGGACACCTTAGAAGATGGTTTTTTATACTGTGCACCGACGGAGAAAGAAGTGTTATTGGCGGAGAAGATCAAAAGATTCTATAGATCGATCGAAATGGTTAGATTGGTCAATAGTGGTTTAGAGGCGACTTTACATGCAATAAGGCTTGCGAGGGGTTATACCAATAGGAAAAAGATACTAAAGTTTGAAGGGTGCTACCATGGATCACACGACTCTGTATTGGTCAAAGCTGGCTCGGGTGCACTGACATTCGGCGTACCATCGAGCTTGGGTGTTTTAGAAGATCTTGCCAAACACACGTTGATTTCAAGATTCAACGATATAGAATTGACGGAGAAAGTCGTTAGAGAGAATAAGGACGACCTTGCAGCGATAATCGTAGAGCCAGTAATGGCGAATGCGGGCTTGATCAAGCCTAGGAGAGATTTTTTACTCTCTCTAAGAGAACTGGCTGATTATTCAGACGCTATTCTAATATTCGATGAAGTTGTAACGGGCTTCAGACTCGCACTGGGTGGAGCACAAGAGTACTATGAAATCGAGGCTGATTTAACAACGTTGGGTAAGGTGTTAGGTGGGGGCTTACCTATCTCAGCTTTTGGTGGAAGGGAAGATATTATGAAGAATCTGTCACCGATCGGTAAAGTTTATCAGGCTGGAACGTATAGCGGCAATCCATTATCTACTACTGCAGCCCTTACAGTACTTGATATACTCGAAGAAAATCCTCAAATATACTGTGAGATGAGGATGAAAGTTGATAGATTATGTAAGGAGATTAAAGAGTTTATCGAGGAGATGAAATTACCTTTAACGGTAAATCATATCGAATCGATGTTCCAAATATTCTTCATACAAGGAGCGCATGAAAGTATCTTTAGCTATGAGGATGTTCAAAGATCCAATTTGAATTGGTTCAAGGAATACTTCTTAAATATGCTCAATAATGGGGTATTTCTTCCACCTAGCCAATTTGAAACATGCTTCCTCTCAGCATCACATACAGATGAAGATATAGAGAAGACGATAGGTGCGATTAAAGAATCTTTATCGGCATTGAAAAGATGAAACTGGTAGTAGGTACTCGGGGTAGTAAATTATCGTTGATTCAAACGAAAGAGGTATTGGATAGACTCATGGAGAATTTCCCAGATATAGAATTCGATGTTAAGATAATCAAAACTAAGGGGGATCTTGATTTAGAGACACCGTTGTACAAAATTCCGCAAAAGGGAATATTTGAAAGGGAGATAGACCTAGCCCTTCTCAAACATGATATAGATTTTGCAGTTCATAGTATGAAGGATTATCCAACAAAGACCTTCGATGATATCGTAATAGCGGCCGTACCGCCACGCCGAAGCCCCTACGATGTATTTGTATCGAATATCGCTAAAAATATCGAGGATCTGCCCGATAAAAGCCGCATCGGAACCAGTAGCCTCAGAAGGGAGGCTTTTGTCAAATTCGTTAGAAAAGATCTGGAAGTCTTTCCTATAAGGGGGAATGTGGAGAGTAGGTTAAAAAAGATGAGAGAGGGTGTTGTCGATGGTTTGATACTGGCAGAAGTTGCCATAGAGCGGTTGAATGAAGAAGTAAATTATCAAAGATTGAATATTGAAGATTTTACACCCGCTGCAGGCCAAGGAGCACTCGCAGTAGTAGCAAGAAAGCAGGATGATGAAATACTAAAGATTTTAAGATCGATCGATGATGAAAAGTCTCGATTTGAAGTCTTGATGGAGCGCGAAATAATTTCGATGCTCGATGTAGGTTGCAAAACACCTTTGGGAGTTTACGTTAATTTAAATTTAGATAGAGTGAACGTTATAGTATCGACGGTTTCGATCGACTACCAGAGGAAGGTTTTAATCAACGAATCTGTAAGTGGACATGATATATCACAAGTAACTTCTTACGTCGTCAAGGTCTTTAGAGAAAAGGGTGGCGAGAGGGTATTAAAAGAGTGGAGGTTGAATAAGTTAAGTGAGCGTAGGTAAAGTATATTTGGTTGGAGCCGGGCCTGGAGATCCGGAGCTCATCACCCTTAAGGGTCTTAAAGTATTGCGAAAGGCAGACGTAGTAATTTACGATAGATTGGTAAATGTGGATACTTTAAACTATACACGAAGAGCTAAAGAATTGATATGTGTAGGGAAAGAGAAGGGAGAGAGTTGGAAGCAAGAACGGATCAATGAGTTATTGATTGAAAAGGCTAAACAGTATAAAATCGTCGTTAGATTGAAGAATGGCGATCCGATGCTCTTTGGGAGGGGTGCAGAAGAGTGCGAAGCATTAAAAGAAGCTGGAATACCTTATGAAATAATTCCGGGAGTAACTTCGGCATTGGCGGCCGCAGCTTATGCTCGAATACCCATCACCCATAGAGATTACTCATCAACGTTAGCGATAGTCACAGGTCATAGAAAGGAGGATTATGAGAATTTAGATTATCTGATACCCGTCTTTAAAGGGGTCGATACGACGATCATATTGATGGGTGTATCAAACCTTGAGAGAATAATCGATGCGGCGT
>JANXEG010000081.1 GCA_025058425.1 Nitrososphaerales archaeon | reverse complement strand
CATCGGCTATTTGGTGAACGATGCTATACCTTTACTTCAAGACCGAGAACCACTCGAATTACCAGACGATCTCATAACCCAATTGGGAAGGTTTAAATTCGTTAATAAGTCAACGAACATGACTCTGAAAGATCCGAGAGTGGTCGGTAAAGTCATTGGAAGCTACGTGGAAGGAGGCATAGTATATGAAACCTATGTAATCGGCTTTGAAGATCGACCTGGAGGGGCTGAAGCGGACTTAGATTTTCTTGATCTGATGGTCGAGTTTAAGAGGGGAAGAGGGGATCGCTATATAATGGTCAGGATCGCCCAGTTAGGGCACGATAGTATAGATGTGTTCTTGGATGATAAATTTATAGGTAGTGTGAGACCATCTATCGAGATTCTGCTCGAAAAGAGTTAGTAAGATGCATGATGTTCGATGGAAGTACAGAACTTTTATATCTTTTTATGAGAAGTATGAGTATTAGGGTTATAAGTAGCTTAAGGTAAAGACCATCGAACCGATCTTTATCATCCTTTACATGAACTCAAATATTGTAGCGGGCCCGTCGGGATTCGGACCCGAGACCCTTACCCGATAATATCATCTCTTATCTCCGGGTGGCTCCCATTCTAGTTAAAAGCCCGGTGCTCTACCTGGCTGAGCTACGGGCCCACCAAATAAGTCAACGAGTCACCCGTTAATTACTTTTGCTCCGTTAAAAATGTTCAACTTCTTATCATTACATCATAAAACATAATAAATCTTCAACGTAGCCCCTATCGAACTTCATAGGCGAATTTGATACGTTGCTACATAGCTAATAAGCCCATGATCGATACAATGATCCTTTCATGTATTATCTTCTTGTAGTTTATTTTAGAAGCGTTACGCATCTGTATCTCTTAGGAGAATTACCTTTAAGTTACCACACTTATGTACTATATTTTTGGTAATATCTACAAAAAATTTATATATAATCGAGAAGATTCTTCACTGGTATGAGTGCCAGAAGGCCCTTTGAAAACTCCATCACCAGGTTTGATACACGTGCTTTATCTGCATCGGCGATATTTGGCTCATTGGCAGCCATAATGACGATACTACCACTTAGCTTCCCCTTCCCCCTACTACCATACCTCAAGTTCGACCTGGCCGAACTTCCGGTATTCATGGCCTTTCTACTGTATGGCCCTATACCAGGCTTCGTATCATCGATCGTCTACTGGCTCGTCTTAAATATCGTAGGTTCATTCGTTCCGATAGGGCCTGCAATGAAGTTTTTGGCAGTGATATCGACACTTCTAGGAATATGGGCAGGAATAAAGTTGTATAAGAGATTTACCTCTACTATAAAGATAGGAGCCTTCTTAACATTCATCCTCTCAACAAGTATCATAACGAGGGTCCTGGTCATGACCCTAGTCAACTATGTAGTCATTTGGATGCTCTTTCCAACCTTCTTACAATACGCAGCCATATCACTCGCCACTAGCTTAAAGATAACATTCTCAACGAACTTTGATGTACTGATCCTTACATTACTCATCACCGCTATATTTAATGTAATCCATGTACCATTATCGACGATTCCATCGTATATTGTGGTAACCCATATACTGAACAGAGGAGTTTTAATAACGTTCGAAGGGCCATGGATAGTTAGGATGCTCAGGCGCCTACCATGATGGGTTACATTCGTAAATTCTTTATTAACGGGGAAAGAAAGTTTTATTGATGAAAAGGGAGGAAGAGGCCCAAAGTTTTGATAGAGTAAAACTATATCTCTATCTATTGGAGCAGGACGATCCGAAAAAATGTACATCTTTAAAGCTGGTCCGATTTAAACTTGCCATCCCAATATATAGTTTGAGACAGATCCCCAAGAATAGTGTAGTTTTGAACCCTTACGCGCATACCGTCTTTTCACCTTCAGATCGAGAGTTACTAAGATCGGGTTTGGTAGCTGTAGATTGTTCGTGGAAAAGGTGTAAAGAAGTATTTGATGGTTGGAAGAGAGGGATGAATAGAAGATTACCATTACTATGGGCCGGTAACCCCATACATTATGGCCATTTATCGATTCTAAGCTCTGCTGAAGCTTTAGCCGCAGCTCTCTTCATATCAGGTTTTAAAGAGCAGGCCAAAGAGGTTCTATCGATATTCAAATGGGGTTCGACATTCCTATCTCTAAATAGATACGTTTTAGAGGATTATGTGAAGTGTAAAGATGCGAATGAGGTTTTAAAGGTAGAAGGAGAATACATGATGAATCTACGCTTTAAGTGAAAATTTAATTATATCCAAAATTGAATAATATTTTGGGTGCGAGCCAGCGGGTGGGTACGGGGTCTAATAAGACCCTGAGGAAACTCCTCCCTCCACCGTAGAAGCGTGGCGCCGCGAGGCGCGACGGGAGACCGTCGGCTACGATACAGAAACGTAATCCGATTCAGAGTGTACGATGAGGGCGTAAGCCTGAGGTTTCTGAAATCGGAATGAAACGATCGCCCCACGCGGAGCAAGGCCAAATAAAGGTCGATGAGTTCTACGGGAGACCTGGGTAGGCCGCTTAGCGCAATCCCACCTAAAACAGAAGGAGGGTTACGGCTGGCACGCACCCAATTTACTCCACACCCTTTTCTTATAAAACATAATTCATTTAAACCAGTCGATTTTTAATTAGATAATGATCATCTTTGAGTCTTTTAAGATTAGATGCTAAAGTAGATGAATTTATGCGGGAAGAGCTCATCTCACTCGAGGTAGATAATAGTGTTTATGAAGGAGCTAAGGTTATGTAGGAG
>JANXEG010000080.1 GCA_025058425.1 Nitrososphaerales archaeon | reverse complement strand
GATGCGGCGTTATCCTCCAATCTATCTTTAGATACACCTGTAGCTATAATCGAAAATGTCTCATTAAAGAATGAAAGGACGATCGTTGGAAATTTACAGAATATCGTAAAGTTGGCAAAAGAGGTGCAGATCAAACCTCCAGCCGTGATCATCCTTGGGAGAGTGGTTGGATTAAGAGATAAATTGAGATAGATTATAAAAAGAAGAAAAGAGGCAAGAATAATGGAAGATGTAGTATAATTGAGTGAAGGATTGACAATTATACTTACAGGAATGGAGGGTACATCTGAGAACATAATGAAGAAGCTTAGAGATCTTAACCTATCTATAAAGGTGATACCTATAGTAAGGGTTTGTATCGATCATAATGAAATAATGCTGGCACGAAAGATATTTCAATCAAAATTTAAACCAGACCTTTCCATATTTACAAGTAAAACGGCCGTTAAAGTAGTGTTCGATTTGATATCAGAGGCTTGGGAGTGTGCAAGATCGTACAGCATCGCCATAGGCTTCGGGACGGCTTCTTTATTGAAATCTTTGGGTGTAAGATCGGTAGATCTGCCTAGCAAACATAACTCGGAAGGTTTGATACAGCTACTTAAAGGATTGTCATACAAAAGCATCGTTGTGTTATATTGTTCAAAGAATGTCAATAATTCTAGAGGGATTCATTAAAGATAAATTTGAGAATAGTCACATCTTCAAGTTATATAGCGTGGAAGAATCGGTGGAAGGGTTAGAACGTGTGATTAAGTTGTTCAAATCAGACAATTCACAGACATATCTATTGATCTTAACCTCTATCAAAATTGTTCAGACCCTTTCAAAGGCTCTTGATCACGTACAGTTAAATAACGTGATCTTTTCAGCACTTAGTAAGAGGATAGCAAGTGAGGCTGAAAGATTGGGTTTTCGCATATCACACCTTTCAGATACTGGTAGAATAGATGATTATTATGAGAGTTTAAGGGGATTCATAAAATCACTTACACACTTATCTTAAAGCTTGAGATAAATCATCATATATTACACATAATTCATTTCTGGTATCACTACTAGTTGAGGTATTAATAAGAGTTATATGAAAAAGCAAATTATCTACTTAATGGAGGGTCTTCTTCGTGAAGGTTTGCATGCTAACTTGGGAGTATCCGCCACGTATTATTGGAGGTATAGCTAGGCATGTGTACTGGATCTGTAGATCGATGGCGAAAGCTGGTGTCGAAGTTCACGTAGTAACGCTCGACTTTCCAAATACACCTGAATACGAAGTCGATGGTTCGCTTCACATTCATAGGGTAAAGGTTGAAGTCGGTGCACCTAGCTTTCATCTATGGGTGATGCTCTTTAACCACTTCTTTGAGAAGAAGGTAGGGCGTCTGGTGGATAAGTTCGGCCCATTCGATGTAATTCACGCCCACGATTGGCTCACGATCCCTTGTGGTATAGTCTTGAAGCATCTTTTGTCAAAACCATTGGTCGTAACCTTTCACAGTACAGAAGTGGGTAGATCTGCTGGCCTACACTCTCCTGAATCCCACATGGTTCACGGATTGGAATGGTGGGGTTCATTCGAGGCCTCCTACGTAATAACGGTTAGTGAATATATGAAGAATGAAGTCGTAAGGCTCTACAATTTGCCTCTAGATAAAGTACATGTAATAAGTAATGGTATAGATATCAAGACATTCGATGTAGTTGTAAATAGAGATGCTGTAAGGGCGAGATTGGGCATTTCACCAGATGAACGAATTATATTGGCTGTAGGTAGATTGACATGGCAGAAGGGCTTTGACGATCTGATCAAAGCATTCTCTAAAGTTTTAACAATTCATCCCAACTCAAGACTCGTGATCGTTGGAGATGGATATATGAGAGGTGAATTGGAGAAGTTGGCCTGGGATCTGGGTGTAGGGAAGAAGGTTATATTTACAGGCTTTATAAATGATCAAGAACTTATTGAAATCTTTAAGTCATCAGATGTACTCGTAGTCAGCTCCAGATACGAACCATTCGGTATCGTAGCTCTAGAAGGTATGGTGAATGGTCTACCTGTAGTCGTTACAAATGTTGGTGGCCTTGCTGAAATCGTCGAGCACGAGAGTGATGGGGTCTGGGTTTATCCCAACAATCCTGACAGTATCGCTTGGGGTATAGATAGGGTTCTCAGCGATCAGAAGTTTGCCCATAAACTTATACTAAATGGTAAGGATAAAGTTAAAAAGTACGATTGGTCTCTGATCGCCCAGAGAATCATCCACGTATACGAATCATCAAAGCAGGTGGTCAAATTTGAGTGATATAAAAAGGGTCCTATCATCGTTACTAACCTTAGGGATAACCTCTGAAGAACGTGCTATAAATGTCGATGAACTCGCAAATAGGGTTGGGCTGAATATTAACGAATTGAGTACATCGTTGAGTGAGTTGATAAAGCTTGGTCATGTAAAGAAGATCTTTTTCGAAGGAAGAGAATACTTTTATCTTACGAACACGGGAATAATTGCAGCCTGCTCCATATATTCTTAAACTTGAATCCAAGCATTATTATGAGCTATCGTTAGATCGTCCAAATTGTGATTCGTATTAAGGTGAGACCGATTTTAAAATTTAATTATCCTTATATATAGCCATATATATTAATGCGCCTATGGGAGTAAGAGTATCTGCACCAGCAAGGCTTCACTTGGGCGATATAGATCCATTTGGGATCGGTAGGTTCGGATATGCTCCTCTTTTAGCTTTGAACGAACCTCGGACGGTTGTAGAAGCTCGTAAGAGTGATGGTTTAAAAATTATCTCACCTAAAGCCAAAGATGAATCTGAAGAGGTTGAAATGTACGCTAATAGAATCCTTAAAGCGTACGATCTGCCCGGTGTCGAAATCTCGGTAATATCACAACCAC
>JANXEG010000079.1 GCA_025058425.1 Nitrososphaerales archaeon | reverse complement strand
ATAAAGGGCTCTGACATTTTTAACAGCTGGCTTACCCTCCCATGGACCCTTGCCAACCATCGCTAAACTACTCGCTACAACTGTGGTACTTCCAACATCTATTTCTTTTGCGGAGAGTCTATCTATATTCCCAACCCATCCCCCGGGGATGATCGTAAACTTAAATTCAGGATATGTCGTTTCGACGACCGATGCGAGTGCTTGAATAACGATATAACCGAGACCTCCAGGTGTTCCACCAGCTGCGGTTAGTGATATAGGTGCTGTAGGTCGGGGCGGATAAGCGGGTGTAGGACTGGGAGTTGGAGTTGGTGTAGGTCTAGGAGTAGGAGTAGGTGTTGGGGTTGGAGTAGGAGTAGGTGTTGGGCTTGGTGTTGGTGCTACTGTTACGGTAACAGTCCTCGTTACCGTTGGTCCTGCTACAGTCTCAGTAACAGTCCTCGTCACAACCTCCTTAACTGGTGGCAAGGATGCGTAATATGCAGCTACACCACCACCAAATACTACTGCACCTATAATGAATGAACCGATATATTTCAAGTATCCTCTTCTTGATAATTTACTTCCTTCTGTTTGCATATTAATAATATTGACTCAACTATTATTTATATTTATTTCTATATTTTGGTGATTTTCTATATTAAAATTTATGTCGAAGAATACCAGTATCATTAAAATAATATCCTTTTAGAAGATTTTTCTAAAAATATCATCATGGCTTTATCTATTCTCAGCCACCCATTCACCCATTGAAAGGTTTGAGTGGTGTGAATTTACGACCTATTATTGAAGGATTGTCGAAGTATGGTTTCGATATACTTATAAACTTAATACTTTTGAAAGTATGCGTAAGTGGAGGTACATATTGGGAGAGATCAAGACTATAGGGATCATAGGGGCTGGTAAGTTAGGCGAAGCCTTGATACAAGGTTTTCTCAACGCTCATATAGAACGTTCCAAAATATGTGTATTCGAAATCGATCCTGACCGAGTTAAATACATAAGTGAGAAGTACAATGTGAGATGCCTGGATAGTATAGGTACATTGGTGAAGGAGAGCGATCTGATCATCATCTCGGTCAAACCCATCGATGTAAAGAGTGTAGCGAAAGAGATCGGGAAGGTAATCACTCCTGAAAAGATCGTTTTAACATTCGCTGCCGCCACGCCCATAAAGTATATTTCGAGATTCCTTCCGAAGAATGTACCCATTGTACGAGGGATGCCTAACCTAGCTGTATCGGTACGTGAAGGGATGACCGCCATTTCTTATTCTAAAAGCTGTTCAGATGAGCATGTTCAGGCTGTGGTAAAGGTCTTGAGCCTTTTGGGAAAGGTCGTTCAGGTCGATGAGCGTTATCTGAATGTCGTTACAGCGTTATCTGGAAGTGGTCCCGCCTACGTAGCTTTGATAATAGATTCGTTGGCCGATGCCGGTGTCCGATTCGGCCTCTCTAAGAGTATCTCATTATTGATGGCGACCCAGACGGTATTGGGCAGTGCCAAAATGCTCTTGGAATCGAATCAACATCCCGCTCTACTCAGAGATATGGTCGCCACGCCAGCCGGTACTACGATTGAAGCGTTACTGAAGCTTGAAAGAGGCGGATTCCGCGCGATGCTGGTAGATGCTATTACGGCAGCTACGGAAAAGGCTGAACAGTTGGAACGTTTGAACCTATCAAATAAAGGGGATGAAGATCGATAATCGATAAGATTACGTGATTTTTATCATTATATAATAGGATAAGATGATATTCGAAAAAGAGTTTTATATCCTAGAATTTAATCTAATTGCGGGATAAAGATGGTTTCAGCATGTGTTCTTATTCGTTCTGAGAAGGGGAGGTCTGGTGAAGTGTTAAATCGATTGAAGCAATTGCCGGGTGTAGTGAGGGCTTTTTCATCTTTAGGGAGGTACGATATAGTTATCCAACTTGAGGCTCCCGATTACAAGGCTTTAGGCCAAACGGTCCTCAGAATGGGCTCGATATCTGGCGTTGTATTCACAGAGACACTCGTCGAAGTGGAGAGGTGATAGGTATGTTGAACGGTGTTATTCTCATAAAGACCTGGACGATCCGTACGGATGACGTTTTAAAGGCCGTTCAGAAGATACCAGAAGTTAAAAGGGCATTCATTACTTATGGAAGGTTCGATATCTGTGCATTCATCGAAGTACCAAATTACGATGCAGCCAAAGATGTGGTGAATAGAGTAAATGCATTGGAAGCTGTAAGAAGTACAGAAACGTTGATCGAAGCATAAACTTTTAGATAACTGCGTTGGATAACAGATAAAAACAGATAATAGATAACTTAACCTAACTACTCATCCTTCTTTTTTGGTATGACAGCTATCGCAAAATCTGGACAGTAGAGCTCACAGATTCCACACTGGGTACATTTATCCTGATCTATCGGTGCCACTATACCTTTTACTTCATCCTTTACAACGAATATATGGTATGGGCATACATTGATGCAGATTCTACAGCCCTTGCATAATTTTTCATCTACGAAGACCTTCAATCTAATCGACCTGCAATCCAAAGCCCAACCTCAAAGCCTCTACATTCTTATCCGTTTCCACTTTTATATTATCTCTAATAGCTAATTCGGCAGATTCTATCGGTATAAATTTGATAAATCGAAGTAGTGATCCGAGCATGATCATATTCGCGAAGACCCTCCTCCCAAACCTTTCGACAGCGAGCTTTGCAGCCGGAATTTTCACTACCTTATAACTGCCTCCAATCTCTCTATCGATGAATTCATCATCTATCATTAACAGGCCATCGTTCTTTAGTAACTTGAGCTCCATATCTAGAGCCTTCGAATGAAGAGCGACCAGAGCATCAAGGGCGATGGCGAACGGGTACTTGACCGGCTCATCGGAGATGACGACGTGGCCATAAGCGTAGGTACCTCTCACTTCCGCTCCGTAGCTGCTGGTCCTCGTTGCATATAGGCCAGAGAGTATGGCTGCATG
>JANXEG010000078.1 GCA_025058425.1 Nitrososphaerales archaeon | reverse complement strand
GCTTAATCGACTCTATTAATATAGATATTAATAGCAGTAGTAGCCCGGTGGTCTAGCGGCCAACCCCGAGGGCTAGGGATACCGGCCTCTGGATCTCATAATAGAGGGGTTAGCCGGTGACGGCAGTTCGAATCTGCCCCGGGCTACCAACATTCATAATTTTATATAGATGTGAGTAAATCGAAATTAGAAGATGCGAAGATTACGCTACAACATAATCATGGTTAATTTAATTTGCATTAATCTTCTTTATCATTAGAAGCTTATTGATCTATTCTCTCCAAATTTGGAAGCTCTAGATCGATGGAGATATCCAGTTGGTCATCTATATTGTAGGGGATTTTAGAGAGAGGATCGTATTCATCGAACTTCGTCTTCGAAAAACCGGACGTGAGAAGAGCTACCGTGAGCAAAGAATTTGTACCCAAACTGTTACCAACACCATAATGAATTTCAACTGCACCATCCCCTACGAGCGAGTTTAATCGAGAGACCGCCATAGAAATCTCATTTGCAGATACACCCCCTCCCATCAAAAATAGGATCGCCTTTGTAGCCTTTTCAGGGTCGGCTACTCGATACAACGATCGAATCGCCCCAATAACAGCCTCTTCACATCGATTGGTCGAGGATGATCTACTCAAGCACAAGATCGAATAACCATTGCATCTTACAGTATCGATGAATTTTCTAATACCTACGTTGAGCTCAGATTCGGCGGAGGCTTCGATCATGGAGTTTAAAGCTGAAGCTATCAATCGATTTATCGATCTATAACTATCACGTATGGGCAACTCTCCCATACTCTCTAAAATTCCATCGTTATCGATTATGATCATCGCATCCATCGAGCTTTTGAGTTTACGTAGCGCAGTACCCGCGTAGAAGTGTTTATTCTTTTCAAATCTGAATGGCATGACGAAGATACCTACACCGAACGCTCCCGACTTATGAATACGCTCCGCTAAAAAAGGTGCCAGCCCAGTACCTACACTACCACCGAGCCCCGAAATGAGGAAGATGAGAAAAGAATCCTTCAACAATTCATCAAAGTATGGAAGGTACTTTAGCGTAGCACCTCTTATAACCTTCGGGGATACTTTTCCTAAAACTTCTAATGGTATTAAAACTCTTTCACCGATGGTGCTCTGTGGGAAATCTTCTTCATCACAACTTACATAAACAAACTTACCAATCAAATTACTCATATGTTGAAGTTGAGATGCTATTCGGCAACCGGCGGTTCCAATACCAATCGCCAGAACTCTGTTACGATAAGAAGGTGTATTTAGAAAGTTGAGTAAATCGACTGTACCGCCCATCCATACCACTCTCATCACTTAAATTAAGATTTAATTTAATAACTGATGGAATTAAAAGTAGTATACCAGAGGTATAAAAAATTAAAGTCCGATCTTAGAGCCTATCTTATCTAATCTAGATTCAGAATTTTAATCCAATTCGCCCAATAAACATGACGAACTCGCACCTACGATCTTCACATCAAATTCCTCGCCCAATTTCAATTGAGAATTTATAAAGACGGGTTTATAAGCGAAATTCCTACCTATGACCCCATTCTTCACAATTTCATCGATGATCACCTTTCCGTGCCATCCAACCCATCTTTTATTATTTTCTAATGAAATCCTTCTTGTAATTTGATGAATCTTCTCACTCCTCTCCTTTATCAGATCGTTACTCAATTGTGGAAGGAGTGCAGCTTCTGTACCCGGCCTGGCCCCAAATCGTGAGATATTCGTAATATCTGGTTTGATTCGCTCCAACACATCGACCGTCATCTGGAAGTCTTCATCACCTTCTGTAGGGAATCCTACAATCACATCCGTGCTAAGGGTCAGATCTCTGATTTCACCTTTAAACCTTTCAACTATATACATAAACTCTTCTGATGTATAACCCCTCTTCATCAACCTTAGTATTCTATTACTACCGCTCTGTAAAGGAAGGTGAAGGAATTTAAAGATCCTTTGATTTTTGAACACATCTATCAACTCATCGAGGATCTTAAGTGTAAATCGTGGGTTCATCATACCTACCCTAATGTAAAAGTCACCTTCGATCTTACATAATTCATTTAAGAGTTGTGGTAGATTGGCCCCAATATCCATTCCATAACATCCATTATCTTGTGATGTAATCCATAACTCTCTACAACCTTCAACTATAGAGTTTCTCGCCTCCCTTACTATATCACTTATTGGATAACTTACAAGATCGCCCCTTGCGATCTTGACTTGGCAAAAACTACATCTGCTTAAACACCCGTTAGCAATTTCTATTATGCCTATTACGGGATTAACCCTTACTCTCGGGAGGTTCAATTTTGGAAGGTTCAGATCTTCGATGAAGACACTTTTATGACCGTGAATCGCACCTAAGGTTGCATCGACTACTTTATTTATCGCATTAGGTCCTACAAGGCTTGCATAGGGATTGATCTTTTCTATTAAATACCTCTCTGTTTTCGGCATACATCCTGCCACAACCAAAGGCTTCTTTGTATCAGTTAATTTCTTAATTCTATACACCATTCTCTGTGAAGTCGGCGATTTTACGGTACAGGTAACGATTAGATTGACATCCGATTCATATTCATTATCAACGAATCGAAAACCAGCTTCCTTTAATAAGCCCAATATCATCTCATAATCTGCTACATTTGCACTACAACCATAAACTTCAACGTATGCTTTCATCACTATTTATCTCACGTTTTCTTATCCACCACCAACAGGCGGTATAATTACTAAAGTATCCCCATTTGAAAGGCTTTTTTTACAAAGGTTTGATGAATCGATAGATAAACCATTCACTAGTACTTGCAACTCCTCACGCAATTGACCACCATTCTTAAAAAGGTATCTCTTCATATTATCACCAAATATTTTACATAATTCATTCAATGCATCCTTGACTGTTGAACCTTTTGTAAGATTGATTACATCCTCTTTCCTACCTGTAATATCTCTCATTTGTGCAAAGTATTTTACTCTGATGGTGATTATCCGTTGCTCTTCCAATCATCACACCAAACTTTATTTATACAAGATTGCAGATTTAAAAATGATTCGCATTAAGATAATGCATGTAATCGATGGTGAGACGAAGACTGGAATTACGATATTTTGGCTGATGCTATATCGATACTCGGGCCTATATTACCTAAAAAGG
>JANXEG010000077.1 GCA_025058425.1 Nitrososphaerales archaeon | reverse complement strand
CTGTAGAGTTGATGGAGGGTCCTCTAGTAGGTGTTGGTGTTGGGGTTGGTGTTGGAGTGGGTGTTGGGGTTGGAGTAGGTGTTGGTGTGGGAGTAGGAGGTGGAGTAGGTGTAGGCGTGGGGGTAGGAGGTGAAATGACTTTTAATTCAATTCTATCGGTAGCTATAACCTTCTTATACGAAGCTGTAGCAGAAATTGTATAAGCTCCTACAGTAGCATCTTTCGGTAGTGTATAAGATATGGAGCTTTTACCAGTAGCATCGGTCAATGCGCTCTTATTCAACATCAGCTTACCTGTTGAATCTCTAATTAGGAATGTCACATCGACACCCTCCTTTGGTGAACCATCGACACTGACCCTGGCAATTATATCCACATCTTTGCCCAATTCGACGGTAGATGATGATAAGGCTACAACGATGATTACAGATGGTCTTATGACCCTGACCGAGAATGTGACATTATCTTTGCGAATGATACCTTTATATGATGTGGTAGCAAGTACTCTGTATATACCTTCTAACGCATCTTCTTTCAATTCGTAAGTATAGGAAGCCGTTCCACCCATATCGGTCTGAACACTCCTCGAGATAGTAGCGCCCTTAGGATCTATGATTGTAATATTGATCGTAACACCTGGTACAGGCCGATCACCCTCTTTCATTAATACTGTCAATTGTACGACCTCTTTTTCAGCCTCAAAAATCCCTCCATCTTGGCCCGTGCCACTACCTCCCTTTTGGGTATATAAATCGAGGATTACCGGAGCTGGCACAGGTGCAGTAAATTTGACTACTTTAGAGAAGGTCCGTTCATAATTTATCGATGTTACTCTAACGGTGTAATTTCCAGTAGGGAACCTATCATCTATCGTTGAAGGCCACCTTGTAACTGTAACACTATATTTACCTGTAGCATCCGCTTGAGTTTGAGCTAAAGCTATGAGAGCACCGAGGGGATTATAGAGCCGAATCGTTAAAACATCTCTAGCAGCACTCTCTCCAGATACTATAAGTGCATCATCAGAAGAATAACTCTCTTTATTGGTCTGTAAAGTGAAGACAAAGACTGTGAAGTATGTGCGACCCGTTGCAGTAGTATAACCTGCTTTACTCGCTCTTACACTCAATAAATATGAACCGCCTAGAGTATCTGCGGGTAGAGTGTAAGTATCTGTAAATAATCCATCATCTCCTGATGTTACCGATTTAACGTAGATGGGTCTGTTATTAGGATCTGTTATGTTAATAGCGATGGTTACACCCGGAACCCTATTGCCATCCTTATCAACGACCGAACCGGATATTACTATAGCCTCTCCTCTCGAGTAAAGGGTTTTGTTCGTTGAAACGTATACTGAGAGAGGTATCTGTGCATAAGATATTTCATTGAAATTTAACAATGAAGTTAATAGCAAGATGGTAACGATTGTATAAGATAAAAGGTTCTTATTCATCGCATAAATTTTAAAGATCTAGGTATTAAAATCTATCGTATTATAATGAAGGATCTTTATCGAATGATATGATTGGAAGATCGAGCTTAGACATCTAAAGGTTTTATAACATTTAGTGCTAATCTGATGAAGAGGTTAAAATGTACAAAGATTTAAAGGAATTTTTAAAGTACCTCGCTCTGGAGCGCTATAAGATAAAGATCGATGAGGCTATGCTTGAGCAGATCGCTTCCTCGTATGAAAGGTTGATAAATGAATTGAACGAGCTTCGTAACATAGAAGTATCGAATATCGAACCTCCCACATACTTTAGAGTAAGAGTGATGGAAGGAATTGAACGTTGATAAACTTACATCATTAACGGTAAGTGAGCTTTTAGATCTTATTCGTAGAGGGGAAGTTTCACCAACCGAATTGACTTCAGCGTACTTGGAGAGGATCGAAAGGCTGAACGGTCGACTCAATGCTTACATCACAGTATTGAAGGATGAAGCATTAAGGGCTGCTGAAGAGGTGGAGAGGAAGATCAAGCAAGGAGAGAAGTTAGGATCGTTGTGTGGAGTACCAATAGCGATTAAGGATATCTTAGATATGAAGAATATTCCTACGACCTGTGGCTCGAAGGTATTCGTTAATGAAATTGCGAGCTTCGATAGTACGGTGGTGGAGCGGTTAAAGGGCGCCGATGCAATAATCCTGGGTAAGCTCAACATGCATGAGATAGCCTATGGTCTGACCAATGAGAATCCTCACTATGGAGCTACAAGAAATCCTTGGGATGTTGAGCGAATATCTGGTGGATCGAGTGGCGGATCTGCTGTAGCGGTAGCTGGTGACCTCTGTGCAGCTTCATTAGGTACCGATACAGGCGGATCGATCAGAATACCGGCAGCGTTATGTGGCGTGGTCGGCTTGAAACCCACCTATGGTAGAGTGAGTAGATTTGGATGTAGAGCATTAAGTTGGTCACTAGATCACATTGGTACATTAACGAAATCGGTAAAGGATGTAGCTCTAATACTTCAAGTCATTGCAGGCTATGATTCGAAGGATCCTGTAACAGTCCATTCTACAACAGATTATGAGGATGCTTTTATAGAGGATATTAAAGGGATGAAAGTAGGTATTCCAAAAGACTTTTTCTTTGAAGATATCGATGAGGAAATCGAATATGCAATAGATAAAGCTGTAGAATTGATGAAAGAATTGGGCGCTTCTGTAGAAGAGGTCGAGGTACCTTATGCGAAGTATAGCCGAAGTATCGCTTTGATCATCATGGCATGTGAAGCAACATCATACTATGAAAAGATACTATTAACTCATGCGAATGAGTTCGGTCAAGATATTATAGCACGATTGATGTTAGGAAGATTATTCCATGCTATAGATTACTTAGATGCACAGAGGATAAGGAGCTTTCTCATCGATAAACTTGAACGATCTATGAAGGATGTTGACGTTTTGATTACACCAACAACCCCAATCACTGCCCCAAAGATTGGAGAGAGTACAATAAAGATACGTGGGAAGGTAACAGATGTTAGAACTCAATTGGCCCGATTCACGAGTATTTGGAATCTTGCGGGCTTTCCAGCATTATCGATACCATGCGGCTTTACTAATAACAATTTACCGATCGGGATGCAACTCATCGGCAAACCATTCGATGAGAAATCGATTCTACGCCTCGCATACGTTTATGAACAGAATACTACTTGGCATAGAAGAAGACCACCGCTTTCTTATTCATGAATTTAATGAATTAGGTTCTAATTATAATAACATTAGCATTTTTAACCGATCGTACCAACTTAAGCACATTTATGAATATTTCACT
>JANXEG010000076.1 GCA_025058425.1 Nitrososphaerales archaeon | reverse complement strand
GAAGAACGTCTCTTTACCGATGGGTGGTAGATTTAAAGTGATAGTTGAAGTTGATGGTGTTAATGCTACTCGAATCTTCGTAATCGATGAGAAAAGCATGTTGATAAAGATAAAATTCGAAGGGTATACGAAGGGTAGCGACCCTCTTATCTTGACACTTCTCTACTTAAGTATAGCGATAATCATCGCTGAAATCTTTATTGCGATTAAGATATGGTCAAGGGCGATTCGATTAACATCCAAATTCGAACGTACTTAATCCTTCTTACTACTCTATTAACTCCAATCATTTTAAGCCGAAGTTGAATCTTTAAGTTTATTCACTTTTCTTAAGTTCACGAACGAGTTCTAAAGCACGGTCCATTTTGATCCTTCTCTCTTCAACCATTCTCTGTGCTACTAAATCGATCAATTCACCGTGGGCTCCAGCCATTATAGCGATATTCCTCGCGTGAAGTTTCATATGGCCTTTCTGTATGCCTTCTGTAACTAAAGCTCTCAGTGCGGCGAAGTTCTGGGCCAAACCTACAGAGGCCATGACCTCGGCCAACTCCTTAGCGGTCTTCACACCAAGTATCTTTATACAAACTTTAGCTACGGGATGTACGGCTGTAGCACCACCTACCAGACCCACTGCTAGAGGGAGTTCTATCGTACCAACCAAATCTCCATCTTCATTCTTCTCCCAGGTAGTGAGTGGTTTGTATGATCCTCTGAAGGCTGCGTAACTATGTGCGCCAGCCTCCAAAGCCCTTATATCCTGGCCAGTAGCTATACCTACAGCCACTATACCATTCATAATCCCTTTGTTATGTGTTGCACAACGGTAAGGATCGGATTCGGCGAATGAGTAAGCTTGGATGATACCATCGACAACTTCTTCACCACCGATCACATTTTTATCGAAGACCGCCCTAGCCCTTGCCAACCTTAACGTAGCGAGGTTGGAGACGATTCTTAACAATACTCTGCCATTTGAGATTCTTTCGATCATCGGTGCAATAGCTTCTGCCATCGTATTGACGATATTCGCACCCATTGCATCCTTACAATCGACGATCAACTCTACAATAACCATACTGCCAGTTTTTGTATGGATCACTTTAACATTCAGATCTCTTGCCCCACCACCTAAAGAGATCAGAAGTTTATCCTGTTCATTCGCCTTTGTGATCAATTCATCTTTGGCAGACAGTATCTTCATACGTGCATTGTATGGATCCTTCACATTTACCACCTGAATCTGACCGATCATCAACGAATCCGATGCTGTAGCGAAGAATCCACCCTTCACCCTAGCCATTCGGGCAGCATTACTCGCCGCAGCGACTACCGAAGGCTCTTCTAAGGCCATTGGGATCAAATAATCCTTATTGTTGATGAGAAAGTTGACCGCAATCCCGAGCGGGATGGTGATACCACCGATTACATTTTCGATCATACGGTTTGCCAAATCCAACTTCAATCCAGACATAGAGTGAATCAATTCCGCTTCTTCATCGGTCAGACCTGCGAACTCTTTTACTATATTCAGCCTCTCACGTGGACTCAACTTATAAAAGCCAGATATCTGTGAAGTCTTCATTTTATATCATCTTTATAGATTGGTTAAATAGATTCATGGCTAAAAGTTTATCGCATCCTCTACCGATCTACATTTACTATCCCGATCAACCTTTTAATCGGTCTAATACTAATTTATGTAGGGTTAAGGTGGAGGATTTGGTTCTGGTTTCACCGAATCTGATCTATTCACACTTAAAAGAGCCCAACATAGAAAAGGTATTCAACCTTTTAGAGAGTGATGTAGAGGTTCAAACATATCTGCGAATGTCAAATTGCATGGCCGTAGATCGCTTAGGGTATAATGATCATGGGCCAGTCCACTCTCGAATCGCCTCAGGTAGTGCCCTCGAGATCTTCAGAATTTTGAGCCGTAGATTCGTGCCAACGACGGTTAAAGATGGTATATGTGATATGGAGGGTGCAGCGATTATAGTGCTCTGTGGAACATACTTGCATGATATAGGGAATGCGATTCATCGAGTAGCCCACCACATACACGGCTGCAACATTACGAATCCGATACTCGATAGAATCCTCTCCAAAGTATATCCGAATGATAGGGTTCTGATTACGAGAATGAAGAGCGAGATCCTCCATTGTATATTTTCACATGATGAAAGGGTGAAGTGCCTAAGTATGGAAGCAGGTATATCGAAGGTCGCGGATGGAACAGATATGGCCGAAGGTAGGGCGAGAATCCCATACAGGAGTGGCAAGGTCGATATACACTCTTTATCAGCCCTATCGATAAAGAGTGTAGAGATACAAGAAGGGAGTAATATCCCTGTTAAAATATTGGTGAATATGGACAACCCAGCGGGAGTATTTCAGATAGAAGAGGTATTACAGAAGAAGGTAGCTACATCGGGTATAGATCGATGGATCGAAATAATCGCCTTGAAGAATGGAGAGGAGATAAAGACGATTTCGGCAAAGAGATAGAGGTTCGATCTAGATCGTTAAATATTCACTTTGAAAAGCTTTTCACATAAGATAACATTTTAATCCGTAAATAAATGGATGAGCTCCCTTTGAGTTAATATGGTTCAGTCATGTAATTTCTATACTAAAGATAGTGGAGTTACGATAAAACTTCGATCCTTCTTCCTCATTTATAAAAGATCGTTCAGATAAATTCATAGATTCATAATCATCGGCTATCTGCTACCTTAATTCAGTGTCGAATTTTAAAAAAGAAAAAATATTTTTTCATGTGAATTTACACCAATTGAAGGATATAAGAATTACGCGTATCGATTGGTAATATTTAACGATCTAACTTTTTGCCAAAGCTTTATAGCGAAAGGCCCATAGATTTAATCCTAAGCTATTCAAATTCATTAGGGCTCGAAAATGTTAAATTCGATTTTACCGATCGATGATCGATGATCGATGTGGCGCCTTAATGTTAAAAGGCAGTACCTTCAAAAGGTTATTTGAAGTGAATAAATTCTTTGTGAATAAGAGGTACGAGTTTGAGCCGAGCGAGCCCTTACTTCTTCAGACCTTGAAGCAGGATGAACCCGGAAGGACCATAGGTAGGATCAGGGGTATCCTATTCTTCGGCTCGTTGATCGAAGATACCATGAACGAATCGGTCGAACTTTATGGAATCAAGTGGAATTATGTGATCTTACCGATCGGTAAGATCATTCAACTCCCACTTAATGAAACCTTCAATATCGAGGATGTGATAGGAGACGAGGCTGCAAAAAGGTATTATGGGCAGACCGAGGCCGTAAAGTTGAATAAGGAGGATGAGCAGAAGGTTAGGGAAAGGCTTACGAAATACCTGAACCTTGATCGATGAGAATATTTTGGTAATATTCACATACACATGTGTCATTAACCTTTCGAAAAATCCATGCTCATCAGGGGAGTTTTTGATCCTTGAGGATACCTTCTATTCTACGTGCATCTTTAGAGCTCTCGTCATTCAAAGGGATGAGCCTTATATTCGATGCCGATTTGATACCGACACCGATTTCGGCCGCTCTGCGGATCTGTTCGAGCTTAAAG
>JANXEG010000075.1 GCA_025058425.1 Nitrososphaerales archaeon | reverse complement strand
TCATCTGTTGAATCGGGCCCTTAGGTTCATCTTCAACCATACGGAGCCAAGACATCGTCTCCTCCACCAGTACTGGATCTTCGGTGGCAAGAAGCTCTGCACCTGCATCTACCAGCATTCTGACCTGCTCGTAACCCGGTTGATTTCCAGCCTTTAAGAACTTCAAACCCTCTTCACCACCTTTGGAGAGAGAACCATAGTAAACCTTACTTATCTTTGACGTAAAATTGCTCAATTTCTCATCTACATACTTCCAGTACCGCTTACTCTTATCTTCAAAATCGTCCGGTATCGTACCTAGAATGGCACCTAACTCAATCTCACTATACATTCTTGGGATGATGAGCAAGGTTCTCAATCGCGATGACCAATTATTAAACTTATATAGTTCTTGAAAAGCCTTTCTCTTATAGCGTTATCAATACTTTAAAGATAAGGTATTTGGTTATTAATTATTCGTTTATAGTCGAAATAGCTAAAGATCAAGATAAATAATTTATATGCCGTTAGATCTGCTTTAAATCCAGGGGTAGTAATAAAGGATTGAGTCGTACGCCTTATGCTGCAATCGTAGGTGCTGGTAGAACGAAGTTTGGCGAATTATGGTATGCAAATCCAGAAAAGTTATTGACCGAAGCAGGTGAGAAAGCTCTGGAATCTGTAGATCATGGTTTAAGGAGGAAGGATATAGAAGGGTGCTTCTTCGGCAGCTTCTTGAGCCAAGTAACGAACAAGCTGGCCCTGATACCAAGTTATATGTCTCGTGAATTGGGTATCAATATACCTATGACGAGTATAGAGGCGGCGTGTGCATCAGGAGGGTCAGCATTGTACAATGCATGTATCAGTATAAAGTCTGGTGAGTATGATGTCGTTCTAGTTGGGGGTATTGAGAAGATGACCGATAGAGTGAGTAAGATCGTAGATGATACGATGTTCGCATGTGATTCACATGAATTCGATGCAGGATTCACCTTTGCAGGTTTATACGCATCTATCATGGCACGATACATCTATGAGTATGGGCGTGGTGATGGAAGGTGTAAGGAGGCTCTAGCCCAAATAGCGTGTAAGAATCACCACCATGCCGTAAATAACCCATACGCACAGTACAGATTCGAAGTTACCGTCGATAAAGTGTTGAATTCGCCATTGATCGCAGACCCCATTCGACTCCTTCATTGTGCACCGATCACAGATGGCGCTGTAGCGGTAATTCTAGTCAAACCAGAATTGGCGAAGAAGTATACCGATACACCCATCTATATCGTGGGCAGTAGCCAGGCTACGGATGATATTTCACTCTACAGTAGAGCAAGTATGACTGAAATGTATGCTACTCAAATAGCCGTTAAGAAAGCTTTGAACGAATCGAAACTTTCCATCCGTGATATTAAAATTGCAGAGGTGCACGATTGCTTCACGATAGGAGAAGTATTATTCCTCGAAGATTCGGGCTTTGTTGAAAAAGGTAAAGCGTGGCAAGTTGTATATGAAAGTTACAATTCTTTCAATAGATCGAAGCATATACCTTACGTGAATAATGGAAGTGAAATGATCGTAAACCCGGGTGGAGGTTTGAAGGCCGATGGCCATCCGATAGGTGCGACTGGAGTAAGGCAAGTGTATGAATGTTTCAAACAGCTTAGAGGCGAGGCCGGTAGCAACCAGGTCGATGTAGATGGTGATCTGAACGCATGCTTATGTCATAATATAGGCGGGACTGGTGGTATAGCGAATGTTCATATATTGGTGAGAGATCTATGAGTGAGCCGATTACAAGAAGGAAGATCATGATAGATTATCGAATTAAAGCGAGTAAGTGTGAGATGTGCGGTAAAGTCTACTTCCCTCCCAAATCCTTCTGCAACGTTGAGGGAAGGATGAGTAAAATGGCGGAGAATGATTATTTTTATAGCAAAGGTGTTTTCTACACCGGTTCTGTAATCCGTAAACCTACGAACAAGTTCAATCACCTTAAATCTTTCATCTCATGCATAGCCTCATTCGATGATGGAGCTGTGAAGATTCCGGGTAGAATCACCGATCATCGGTTGAAGAATAACGATGAGGTAGATATTAGCCAATATATCGGAAAAGGGGTCATACCGAGATTTAGAAGGATCTATGAGGATGGGAGTAGTGGACTGATTTACTACTCAAGCTTTAACTTCTCATTCGAAGATGATTACTATCCTTACCAGGAGTATAAAGTGATGAGACCTTCTGAGAAGGAAGATAAACCGGGTATAGTGGGATATGGTATTTATATACCGAAGTTTAGAATAAAGGGTGACGAAGATTCGAAAGAGTTGGGTATTTTAGAGAGGGCAGTTCCTTTCGCTGATGAAGACACGACAACCTTCGCTGTAGAAGCGGGTAAAAGGGCTTTAATCCACTCGGCGATCGATAGCCGATATATAAAGAAGTGCTATATAGGTTCAGAGTCGACACCGTACGTGGTAAAACCATCGATGGCTACCGTTGCCCAGGTTTTAGAACTCGGTGAAGAATTTGATGGAGGATTCTTTTCAGGTGGTGTAGATACTCAATTTGCATGTAAAGCGGCTACAGATTTAATAATCGATGCCGCAGCATTGGTGAATTACCCAACATTTAATGGCGAGTATGTAATGATCATAGGCTCCGATAATGCACAAGCAGCCCCCGGTGATGCTTTAGATTTAAGTGTAGGTGCAGGAGCGGCAGCTTTCATCATCGGTAAGAGAGATGTCATCGCAACTCTAGATTACTATATTTCATATACTTCCGACACGCCCGATTTTTACAGAAGGGATGGATGGGAGTATCCGAGACACGGTGGTAGATTCACAGGGGAACCTGCTTACTTTAAGCATGTCTGTACAGTGATGAAGAGAGCTTTAAAAGATACGAACCTATCTCCAAAAGATATCGATTATGTAGTCTTACATTCGCCAAATGCAAAGTTTCCGATGGCCGCTGCCCTTCAGGTAGGATTTGAGAGGGAGCAGATCGAGCCAGGGTTGATCGTGAAGAAGATCGGGAATCTTTACTCTGGATCGAGCCTGGCTGCTCTTGGAGCCGTCCTCGATATCTCTGAACCTAACGATAAAATACTGATGGTGAGCTATGGTTCAGGAGCAGGGAGTGATGCATACATCTTTACCGTTACGAAGAATATTGAGAGTAAGAGAGAAAGGTTGATTAAGGTGCAAGATCAGATCGAGAATCCTCACAGAGAATACGTGGATTACTATACTTATCGTGAATGGAAGGATAAGAAAACTTCATAAAAAATTATTAAATTTATTCGATTCGGTAAGATTTGATAGGTTGATAGTTGTATTGCAGATTTAACCTATTTAACCTAACAGATCGAGGGCGATAAGTGCGTATGCTTTCGCTGCTATAAGTACTTTATTAATTTCCACGTATTCATAATTTGTATGGGCCAAAGATTCATCACCAGGACCAAAGATAGCGGCTGGTATGTGTGCTTTATTGACAAAGATATGCCCATCGGTCGTTGCATCCTTTCCTTTCAACTCAGGCCTTTGGCCAAGATATATCAAAGCCCTTTCGATCGCTTTAACTACAGGCTCATCGGGAGAGATTTCATAGGGATCTGCATGGCTGATTATACGAACCGATGCCTGAAAGTTCGGATCCCTATTCTTCAAATCTTCGATGATTCCGTTCAGCTCTTTTAAAGCAGATTCTTATGATTCACCGGGTATCAACATTCTATCGAGTT
>JANXEG010000074.1 GCA_025058425.1 Nitrososphaerales archaeon | reverse complement strand
CAAGAAATACTTTGTCTAAATCAAGGTATCTCTTTATGAATAGAGATGAGGCACTAACTTTAGTAAAAATGAACCTCAAGAAGGATAGTATGGTAAAGCACGTGTTGGCTGTAGAGGCCATTATGAGAGGGCTTGCAGAATACTTTGATGAAGATATAGATCTGTGGGGTTTGGTCGGTCTACTACACGATATAGATTACGAATCTGTTGAAGGTGATATGAAGAAGCACGGTTTAGTGGCAGAGAGTATACTTCACGGTAAGGTGAACGATTCGATCATTCGTGCCATCAAATCCCATAATTATGTGAATACATCCATTATGCCCGAATCGAGGATGGAAAGGGCATTAATCTCTGCAGATGCCATTTCAGGTTTGATCGTAGCATGTGCTCTGGTGATGCCTTCGAAAAGGTTGAGTGAAGTTAAGGTAGAGACGATCGTCAAGAAGTTTAAGGATAAAGATTTCGCAAGAGGTTCTGACCGTTCAAGAATTTTAATGTGTGAGTCATTGGGAATTAAGAAAGAGCAGTTCTTTGAAATCGCTTTAAAAGCTCTCCAGAGGATCGATGCTGAATTAGGGCTGTAATAAAGTAAGATGATCTCTAGATGCAAAAATAAAGTGTAAAAAGCGTAAATAGCTATTATGTATACTTAAGAGCGTTTTGATAGACCTTGTCTGTTGTGGGGCTATAAACTGGGATATAAATCTATTCGTACGAAGAATACCGAATGTTGGAGAGGAGGTTGAGGTTTTAAAGGTTACGAAGGTTCCCGGTGGTACTGGTGCCAATGTTTCAGTAGCTGCAGCGAGGATCCTTGGATCTGGGAGAGTTGCATTGATCGGTGCTTTAGGTGATGATGAAATAGGAAGGAAGCAGATTGAAATTTTAGAGGGTGAAGGTGTTAAAACTTCGAGTATAAAGATTGTTGAAGGAAAGGAGTCTGGCCAGGCTTATATATTGATCGATGAAGAAGGGAATAATGTGATCAATACCTTTTTAGGAGCGAATAGACTCCTCCTTCCTGAAGATTTAGACCGTAATGAAATAAACCTCTCTTTAAAAGAGGCCAAAGTCGTGGTGGTTATGGACCCACCATTGGAGACTGCGAAGCGTATTATAAATGAAGCACATAGGGCAAAAAGGATCGTAATATGGGATCCCGGACTTTATGTAGAAATGGGACTTAAAAAATTATCACCTATACTAAATGATGTAGACTATTTCATACTTAATGAGATCGAGCTCGAAAAATTGACTGGTACAACAGACCCTAGAATTGTGAAGAAGATGATTCAAAACAATTTGATCATAAAACAAGGATCCAAGGGATCTACCCTTGTAAAGGGTCATGAAGCTATCTCAATTAGCGCGGTACCATTGAATGAGTTTAAACTCAAGGTTGTGAATACTACTGGTTGCGGAGATGTATTCATCGGAGCGTTCGCATCATTCAAAGCGTTAAATTTTGATGATGAAGAGGCTATAAAAAGAGCGAATTGTGCGGCAGCCATCAAAGCGACCCGGTATGAAACGAGGGGTGGGCCTACATTCGATCAACTTGAAGACTTTTACGGAAGGGTTAAGGACTATTTAAGAGTGCGGTTCGAGAGTTGGTGATTTGCAATGAAGGTTATCTTAGATATGGACCCTGGTGTCGATGATGCTTTAGCCTTGATCCTCGCTTTAAGATCGAGAGAATTGGATGTATTGGCGGTAACGACCGTAGCTGGAAATACCCTCCTATCGAATGCAACCGTTAATGCATTAAAGGTTTTAGAGTTGATCGGATGTGAGGTGCCTGTAGCTATGGGAGAATCTAGATCGATGATGGGCTATGAGTTGGCCATGCCCTTTACATATATCCATGGCCATGATGGGCTAGGCGATCTTGACTTACCGATTCCCAATAAAAAGGCTGAATCGGTTCATGCAATAGATCTGATCATCGATAAAGTTAAGTCTTATAATCGTGGTGAGATCACCATCATTGCCACAGGCCCTTTAACAAATATAGCCAAATTTATAATCAAAGAACCTAAAGTTGCAGAGAGGGTTAATAAGATAGTATCGATGGGTGGCGCTTTCCATACTACTCCTTACGGCTTTGGTAACCAAACACCGGTCGCTGAGTTTAATGTATTTAGAGATCCGGAAGCTGCCAGTATCGTTTACAATTCGGGTTTAAAGGTGGTCGCTGTAGGGCTCGATGTAACTATGAACCCATCTACATTTATCAATAGGGATACTTATGAGAGGATATCGAAGAAAGATACAAAGATCTCGAAGTTTATCGCGAATGTCATAAAAAGATCGATAGATAGATATGGATTTTTTGCCCTTCATGACCCGCTCGCCGTTGCAGTTTCCATCGATCCGACATTGGTTAAAATAGAACCTTACCATGTGGATGTGGAGATGAAGGGAGAGTTTACAAGGGGTCAAACGATAATCGATAGAAGATGGTGGTTAAAGGATGAAAGAGAAAAGAAGAATTATGTGGATGTGTGTATCGATGTTGATGGTGATAGATTTCTTAAAATGTTTATGGAAAGGGTGATTGTGGATTAACTGTGAGAATATTTTAATCGTTTATGCTCTATCATCATACACTTATCCATTATAACTTTCAGACCAGCCTTCTTTGCGAGTTCGGCAGCTTCATTATTAACTATGCCCAATTGCATCCAGATAAAGTAAGGTTTACCATACTTTTGCCTTAATTGAATCGCTTGCTCAACGATCGGAAGGACATCTTCCGATGGTCTGAATATGTCAACGACCTCGATCATCTTTTGAATATCTTCTGGAATTTCGAGCAAACTTTTGTAGCACTTCTCACCCAAAACCTCATCGACAAAAGGATTTATGGGGATTATTCTATACCCATTCGCTTTTAGATATTCAGCCACTCTATAGCTATCTTTACTCGGATCTCTCGATAATCCGACTATCGCGATCGTCTTGAATTTAAGGGCTGACTTAATTTCATCATCGATCATCTTAATCCCTTCTTCCTAATTTCTCATAACATAAAAACTTTTTCCATATATCCATGAAATAATCTTTATCAAATGTAAACGGCCAAATAATCTAATCTGTCTTCACCCTTAGAGCTGGTAAATTTTTGATTCATATTTATAGGACATTTGAAAATATTCTCGATCCTCTTTTTCGCTTTAGGTCTATTTAAAATTGAAAATCAAGATAGATGTTAAGTGGACCGGGAGGGACTTGAACCCTCGACCACCCGAGTTCCTGGCTATTTACATGCAAGTCGGGTCTCAGAGTTTTAAGCAGTTCTACCCCTGAACTACCGGCCCCAAATTATTAAGGAGGAATTATCAATTTAAGTCTTCTTAAAGAATTCTCATTTAGGGTTCGAATACATCATATATGATCATATTATGCAATTTATCTTCTGATCAATACGTGGTTCAATTTTACATCGAAATATTTGGAATAATCATTGAGCGTTTAATTTGAAGAGCATTTATATTCAAAAAGTGAATCGATGTGTAAGTTTATCATCGATCGCTCTTCTAATCCTTTGAGATACCTGATCGATAGGCCCCTCTCCATCAATTTCAATCACCTTGCCCTTTTTCAAGTAGTAATCGATGAGCGGCTCTGTCTCTTTTATATAGACTCTCAACCTATTCCTAATTACATCGGGCTTATCATCATCTCTTTGAATCAGATCACTACCACATACATCGCAGAGCTCATCTTTTTTAGGCGGTTTATCGATCAAGTTGTATATTGTATTACACTTTGGACAGACCCTTCGAGAGGACAGTCGCCTTACTATTTCACTTTCAGATACGCGAATGTTAATGACAAGGTCCAAAGGCTTATTCATCTCTTTTAATAAATTTTCAAGAAACTTTACCTGCTCGATCGTGCGTGGATATCCATCGAGTATGAAACCTTTATTACAATCGTCCTGCTTTAGTCTTTCACTCACGATTCTATTGACGATCTCATCTGGAACGTATTGACCTTTTTCAATATAAATACTGGCCTTTAAACCC
>JANXEG010000073.1 GCA_025058425.1 Nitrososphaerales archaeon | reverse complement strand
AAGTACGATACAAGTTGAGAATGTCAAAGGCTTGATGCTTAACAGACTTTTTTTCTCATCACTCAGAGCCATCCCCAAACACCGTAGCCTTAGATTTGACGATTCTGTAAGTAATTAAAAGAGGCTGAAAGGCGCTACAATAAAAAAGATGATGATATATATTTAAAGTGATATTAGAGCTTCTTCCGACTGCCAACAGCTTAAGATTATAGAGGAGTTGCAAGTTATAGCTTTAGGGAGGTAGAAAACTTTAGTTAGAAAGTAACATTCTGAGTTATCTGTGCTTCTCATCGTTCATCACGCCATGTAAGATAAAACCACTTCAAATGACACCGTACTTCCTCTTTACCTCATCGATATTCTTCAGATAGATGTAATCTAAGACCGTACCAGAAGCCTCTCTAATCCTGACCGTATCGACCAGATCTTTAAATCTACCACCAGCCAAACCATCCGCTATCAGTGCGGCACCTTCTGCCGCTTCTTTAGCGACTACAGCGAACCTACCGACCTTCCTCACAGTACCAAATTTTGAAAGCCTCTTCGAAACTTCATCATAGATTTTATCGACCCTTGAAAGCCTACCTGAAATCAGAATTTCTTTGGGATTGGGTACAGAGGCCTTTATTGCAGCTACGCCTTTGACGATATTCTCCATCAGGGCCTCCCAAGCTACTTTATACCTACCGCCCAGCACCACTTTATCTGCAAACTCTTCCGGTGTAATGGATCCATCACCACTCGCTATATAGGCTGCACCACCTTGGAATAACAATTCCTTATCGAATGTATTTAAAAGGTATGCCAATTCACCATCCATCGCGCCCAAGGTGAGGAATCCGATACCACCAGTAGTACCACCGATCCCATCAACGACCTCACCATTCTCCACACCTATAATGGCGGTGAATCCAAAGCCGATCTCAACAAGTATGAGCGAGGTTTCCCTATAGCTTATGCCGAGCCTCTTTGCTTGATCGTAGATCGCCAATACTGTACAGCAGAGTTTATCGGCGGTGCCCATATCGATCTTATTCACCTTTCGATGCAGAGGTACTGTAGGTAGATGAATTACGCCCGGGATGAAGTATACGTTAAAACCTTCATCCTTCATCATCCTTACTAACTTTCTCAAACCGATCAACACACCAACCTTCAGATCATCGGGCCTTACCAGTATTGTAAGAAAGTGCTCCCTATCGGTGATCTGGCTGATGTGTGTTAATGGAAGGCCGTAGCCAGATGGGCCTACGATAAGATCAAGTTTACCCGCAGATCTGAGTAGATCGATCACGACCTTAGGATCCTTTGCAATTTCGATCGATGGTATGGTCGTATCCATGAAGACCCTTCCATCATCGAGCCCACAGAAATCGAAGCTCTTCGTTCCGGGATCTATACCTACAACCTTAACCAAGCCGATTTCACCTCTCTCTAATGGTATTTCTGAAGAATATTTAATATTTTATTTGGAGGAGTAAATTAGATCGATATGGATGCAATGGACTTCCCTGACGAAGTGATGAAGGCTGCGCAGTTAGCTACGTTGTTAGAGGTTAGTGGTACACCCAAACCCGGTAATGTGCATAGAAGTGCCGATTATCCCGATACAAGGTTTGAGCACTTTCTGGCCGGTGCTGTAGCTCTAGGACCAGTGATTAGAGATGTGACGATGGCTGGAATAAGGATGAAAGGCTCTTTGAGCGAGATAGGCATAGGGAGATATATCAAAAGGGCGATCTTTAATGTAAAGGCATCCCACAGAGGTGGTAATACACACCTTGGTACGATCCTTCTCTTCGTGCCTCTGGCCGCATCTGCTGGCTTAGCCTATGTGGAGAAAGGTAGGGTTGAAGTAGAGATCCTTCGTGAAGGAGTTGTCAAAGTATTAGAGGCTACGACCGTCGATGATGCGTTGGAGGCTACAAGGGGCCTATACGAAGCCGATGCTGCATTGGGTGTGTTGGATGATAAAGATATGGTAGATGTTACCAAGGTCGATGCCTACAGAGTTATCTTGGAGAAGGGGCTGAGCCTCTATGAATTGATGAAGTATGCATCTGAGTGGGATAATATTGCGAAGGAGTGGATTACAGGCTTAAGGATCTCCTTCGAAATCGGTTATCCAGAATTCGTGAGGGTTTATGAAGTTACTGGTGATATCAATACCGCTACAGTACATACATTCTTACGAATACTGGCCGAAGTACCCGATACATTCATCGCGAGGAAGGTCGGGTTCGAATTTACTCGAAATGTAAGAGAAGCAGTAAAGATAGGGCTTCCAGTGGCTGAAGAAGTTTCGAAGGAGGCTAGAGAGATTTTAAGAGTTGGAGGGTTGATGAGTGATGAAGGGAGGAAGAGGTTGATCATCTTAGATGGACGATTGAGAGGATCACGTAAAATACTCAATCCAGGTACTTCGGCCGATATCACTGGAGCCTCGTTGATGATCGCTATACTATCTGGATTAAGATTTTAAAAAAATAAAAATTTTGTAAATAAAAAATAAAAAATAAAGGGTTTTGATGGTCTCGATGTATCGTTTAGGCTTTAAATCTCGGCATAACTTCTTTGCTGATCAGCATGAGAGATTTACGTACATCTGGACCTACTGGCGATCCTACGACCAGTAGTGTGACTCCCAATTTGACTATCTTATCGATCTTCTCGATACAAACTTCTGGCGTTCCATAGATGGAGAAGCTATCGAGCATTTCGGTCGTAACCTGACCGAATGCCTCTTTCCATTGGCCTTTATTGATGGCATCTTTGATCGCTTGGGCAGATTCGGGCTTGATACCATGTGATTCGAGTATGTTTGGAGGGCATCCCGCCACGATGAATGCGACTATTGGTAAAGCTGCCTTTCGGGCCTTCTCCATATCCTCTGCTATCGATACAGATGTAGCGGCTGTGATCTCGATATCCTCCAACCTCCTACCCGCCTTCGTAACACCATCCTTCAGGCATTGTAGAGCGATTTCGAAGTCCTTTGGATGTGAAGCGTTGATCATCACACCATCGCCGAGCTCTGCAGCCAAACTTAGCATCTTCGGCCCTTGAGCACCGATAAATATCGGGATATTCTGCTTGGGCTTAAAGTTCATCCTCACATTCGGGACCACGAATCTACTACCTTCGAACTTTACCTTTCCCGTCGTGATGACACTCCTTATAATCTGGATCGCTTCCTTGACTGTAAGTAGGGGTTTTTCGTAGCTGGTGATCACAGATTCTAACGTAGTCTTATCACCGGGGCCTATTCCACATACCACTCTACCGGGGGCGATCTCATTGAGAGAAGCGAATATCTGAGCGGTGACGACGGGGTGTATCAAGTATGGATTCGTTACACCTGCACCCATCTTTATGCGCTCCGTATGAAGCGCTATCGTCGTAAGTATCGTGTATACATTACGATTAACGTAATGGTCGGTGATCCATACGTAATCGAAGCCCAACTTTTCAGCCAGTATTGCATAGTATACGGTCTTCCAGTATGGATCCATTGGGACGAGTTCAAGACCAAACTTTACCATACGCACCACCAACTATTTCAAGATCGATGCTACATTGCCCAACCCTAGATTGTTAAAGATTTCTACCACCTTCTCCTTCTCGATCATCGTTAGGGATTGAATCAGTAACTTCAGACCTTCTCTTGAAGCCAATTCATCTTTCATTGCAAGTCTGAGGAAGTCCTTACCGAATTCGCTGGGCAGATTATCGACCTTTTGGGACTTCAATAGTAGATTGATCAAGCCTTCCGACAGATCTTTATATGAGTTGATGGGTATCTTATTCAGAATATCCTCAACACTCACACCTATCCACTCCTCTCAACCTTCTTCGGCTTCTCCATCAATTTTACCTTGCTCAGTATGGTACCATCATCGTAGTGTGGCATTCGGGTAACGGCATCACCAGACTTCTCGATCTCACGTGCTTCATCGGCGAGTCTAGCGGCTTCTCTCAACATTTCATGAGCGGCCGTTACTAAGGGTATGTACCTCTCAGCTTCCTTTACTTTAAAGCAGCCCTCGACGGTGAGGTCTGCAACCCTCCTTGCCATTTCGTATGCAGCCATCGCCTTTGCGTACGCGTAGGGGTTATTGAAGCATGCCGCATTAACAGCCTTCACTTTATCGATTATGATTCTTGGTAATGTAACAGCTTCGCCCTTCTTAAGAGACTCTATCACTCT
>JANXEG010000072.1 GCA_025058425.1 Nitrososphaerales archaeon | reverse complement strand
TTCACTAAATCGAGGAGGAGATTTGCCGATGATTCCAAATTGAGATGTGTCATTTTTGGGATTCGAAATAACCCCCTTCATCAAGAGCCTCTCTCTCGCACAAATCTTTGCCCTCTCCAATACCTCTTCACAATCTTCAAAGGTTTCATTAGCTACCATGTTAGAGATTATACTCCCATATCCAACCGTGATCTCTGCCAATGTAGAGTTTATCTCTTCTGTAAAGCTTTCGAGCATAGCGTTAAGATTCGAGACGATCTTGCCCATCCCTTTAACTAATTTGAGTGCTGAAGATACATGGTATATCACATCTTTCATATCACGCATACTTTCCAATTTTACAGCTACAAAGGTTAATGCTAACTTGCTATATGAGATCGCTTCGATCACTCTCTTTAATTCAGTATATTCATTTGTATATACAGATGCTTCTGCACAACCTCCTCGCTCGACTTCTCTAACAGCGACTTCAAAGAGAGCTAACCTTCGAGACTCAAACTTTTTCTTTAAACTCTCCAACTCTCTATAATGGAGTTCGATCTGCTTTACAGCGTTATTCACTTTACATTCAAAATCCCTCTCTTTATTAATGCGGAAGAATCTGATTAAATTTGTGATGAAGGAGGGTAACTTTAACAAGTCAATCACCACTTAAATTAGAAGCAGAATTGAATGTGAATAAAAATGTAGTAGTGCGACAGCTAACGGCCCCTACTAATGGGATATGGATATGATTCCCTTTAGCAGGGTACATAACTGTCGCACTACCTATCTATTTTAGGAATAACCTTCGGGTTGGGCGGTCGGCGGTTCTGGAATTTCGGTAGGCAGGTCTGGGAATTTCTCTTTCATCCTCTGTTCTGCTATAGCTGATGCCTCATTGAGTATCTTTTCAGCATCTTCATTGGCCGCTTCAAAGTTGATTGTGTAGCCACCGATCTGGCCTGCATCCACCAATACACTGCTGAGCAAACCACTTATCTCACCGATTTCACGCTCTGCTTCGGGCAGAATGCTCGTCAACCCTGCCTTCACACTCTTGATAACGGACATCGCCGGTGTGAGTGTTACTACTATATCTCCTAATTCTTGCACAGTATTCAAGCGAAGTACGATCTGTTCGAGGGCCAACTTTGCTTGAGTTACGATCTTATGCATCTTCCTTAATTCTGCCAGTTCATTCGCGTATATCGAAGCGTGGGCCATATCATGTTTCGTAATCGCAGCCACGACTTTATTGAAGATCTTTGAATCCCTATCCTTTAATTTGCTAGAAACCGCTTCGAGCTTCGTAATCTGTATTTGGATGCTTCTGATTGCTTGCTCTAGACGTGGCTTCAATGGACCTGCTGGCTTCATAGCTTCTTTGATTCGGTCTCCGAAACCCGGACCCTTCGGTTTACTCCACTTATTAATAAATTGGGACAATTTTAGCACCTAGTTGAAATTAATAAACTAAGTTCTTTATTGTTAATGTGCTAGAATTTAGTGTAACTATGGTGACGTGAATCACGGTGACCAACCAAGATATATCAGATGTAATTGCAACGTTAGAAGACTTTGGACTATCTACTTATGAAGCTAAAGCATACATCGCTCTAGCGAAGAGGGGCTCATTACCCATCGGTGAGTTGGCATACCATGCTGGGATACCGAGGACGAAGGCGTACACAACTGTTAGAAAGTTGGCGAATAAAAAACTCATATTGATACTCCCGGGAAAGCCGGTCTATTGCCAGATCGTACCGATGAAGGATAGCTTCGAACGTATCGTCTCTCAAGAAGAGTTAAGATTGAAGAAGTTGAAGAAGGCTATATTAAAACTTAAACGCCTTAATGAAGAGTTAAGATTGAGGGAGGGTGTCGATGAGGCTACGTATACGATCTTAAAGGGACGGGCGATCTCATCAAAACTTGCTCAGATTATCCAAGGAGTAAAGAAGTATATTCACTGCATGGTCGATGGTTGGGGCTTTAAACTTTTACAAGATGCTCTTAACACATCCAATAAGCAACTCCCCACAGATATCGATTTTAAAATTTTACTTTCGTTGAGCACATGTAATATTAAGAACCATTTCCCACCCAATGTCGAATTGAGGGTCTCGCATTACAATTTTCAGAAGAGTATATTTGTCTTCGATGAGGGGCAAGTATTCATCATCGACGGGGGTAGAGGCACGGGTCTATTCATTCAATCGAGCGAACTTTATTCGACTTTAGAGTTCGAATTTTTCGATAGGTATTGGAAGGATTCCTTCCCTATGGAAGATATGATTCCCCTGCTAGGTGTAAATGGTGTAAACGAGTTGATCGCTCTAATGAAGAATTATGATGTCTACGATTTATTTGCACGTAGTGTAATGGAAGTGATCAAAGATGAATCGCTCCTTTCAGAGATATGGTCGAAGTTCGTCGATAAGTTGAAGAGAGAGTTAAAGATAGAGATCACCAATGAATCCTTAGAATCTATCTTAAAGATCTTAATCGTATTGACTCATAATACTTCGAATTCAAAAGTTCACTCAGATCTAAAGGAAAGGTTCATCCAATCTAACGTCGGATTGAAAATCGCCCCCTCGGTATGGGCCTTTGCTTTGCTGAGTCTTTTAAATAGGGGCGAAGATCGATCTTATGGTAATGAATATTTAGAGCAAGAAATAACGAATGAGTTTCAAGAACTTGCAACCTAACATATCGACACCTTTTAAAATCCTTTAGGCTTCATACCTTTAAGTGAGGAGTAATGGATGAGCTCCAAAGGTACTTAGAGGCCCATAAAATTCCAGCAAAGCTCTTCGAATTCGATGAGCATACGATGACTGTAGAAGCAGCTTCACAACGGATCGGTGTGGAGCCAAGTCGCATAATCAAAACATTGGTCCTCATAGGTGATGATACAAAACCTTTGATAGCGATTCTTACCGGTGATAAAAGATTGAATATGGATCTCTTAGCAAGAGAGGCTTGTGTAAAGAAGATAAGACTGGCTACACCAAAGGAGGTTCAATTATATACAGGCTTTGAAGTAGGTGCAGTCCCACCGATTGCTCACAAAAATCCAATCCCTATATACATAGATCATAAAGTTACAACTTACGATAAAGTAATAGCGGGTGGAGGTAAGAAGAATAGATTGATGGAGATCACAAGCCTAGATATTATCAAGTACAGCAAAGGTAGGGTTGTGAAGATTGGTGAGTAGATCTTATCAATTATCAATATAGTCTAACTGAATAAAGAGGCAAACTTGTTTTCAGTGTTAAGAAGTTAACCGTAATGAAGTATCAAAAAATTACATCTTTGAGAGCTAAAGCCAATTCCCTACCTTGATTTAATACCCATATATTCTTAGATCCAAGTTTTATAAGTTTCGCCCCACTCAATCCAATTAATACATCGATCGGTAACTCTATAGCTCCTCTTGGTATTGGACTTTTACTCAAAAGTAATTTCATAATATCCTGAAGGGTCTTTTTAGGGTATGGAATTATCGGTATGTTAATAACGGAATAATTTGAAGGGTGAGGGAAAAGTACTGGTTCAAACAAATCTTTATACTTTAAGTAGTAAGTATCAGGCTCGTTAGACTCGCCTAATTCCTCAATATATCTTTTGATCCTTTCAAGCTCGATGTTAAACGCTTTAATATCTTTAGCAACTATGTGGGCCACCATATTTACACCTATAATTTGAGCCAAGAGGCTTAAAATCACACTACCCTCCTTTCTACCACCCGCTATACAAAGGTAAGTAGATGTAGCTTTATGTCTGATCTTTGCATCATGAATTATCTTAGCACCGATCTTCATAAACTCAAGCATTCGTTCCCAAGAGTCCATATCTTCGAATGGTAATTGGGATTCATGTGTATGAATCTGTGGATATTTATGCTTGATAGCTGCTGTTACTAATTTTACACTTGCTTTTACAAATGGATCTGTTGTAGAGATGATCGTTAAATCTGAAATTTTTATACCAAGACCTTCATGTAGGTATTGAATAAACTCCGTGATTACTGGTGGGCTCATACCTATTGTAGCTATTGCTACATTCTTCAAAGCTCACACCTTTTCAATCTTCTTTATTTTTAAGTCTTGGGTCAATTTATCAATTTCTATCGAAGGATGATCGGTGGTTCTTACCAAAGCTTTGAATAATGGTGATCTCATTATACTCAAAATTTCCTTCCCATATTCATTAAGAAAAAAGTTTAGATCCTCTCGCTCTTCTGTACGACGCCTCCCTACACCAATTATAATGTTGAGAAAGTCTCGTCGAAGGGTTGTTAAATTTATACCTTCAAATAAATCGAAGTGCTTAATTTTAAGTTTATTTAAAAG
>JANXEG010000071.1 GCA_025058425.1 Nitrososphaerales archaeon | reverse complement strand
GTTGTCCGAGAGGGCACAGCCGGGCAGCTAAGCTGTTGGGGATAAGAGCTGAAAGCATCTAAGCTCGAAGCCCCTCCCGAGAAAAGACAACCATCCACACACCTCTCGCAAGGGAGGTGTGTGGACGAGAGCTGCCATAGAAGATGGCGTTGATGGGGTGGGGGTGTACGCCGGAAGAAGCACTGCTTCGACCGGTTCAGCCCGCCACTCCCAATCGCTCAAGGCCGATGGTACCCCACAGATCGCGCAAAGATTATGCATAGCGTGAGTATTTAATAGTAAATAGTAAAAATTTGCATTTATTTGAAATTGGGATGATAAGTAAGAATTATTCGATTTTTACTCAGAAATTAAATTCTACAGATTGGATGGACTCATCGCTCATAAGCTATCGATCGTGTAAATTGGATCATTAAATTTATCTAAAAACAGAAGAAAGCACGGAGTACTTGCTATTATGTCAACGATGCTTATAGAGTTCACTCATGCGTAATTCATAAGAAGATAATTTTTCCTTAATTTTTCCCTTTTTCCTTTTTTATCGTCAAATGGGTAAAGGCTTCATCTTATTTAACAGTCACAGATTTTGCCAGATTTCTCGGATAATCGGGATTATGCTTTCTCGCCAATGTAATATGGTATGCAAGGAGTTGAAGGGGTATGACTTCGATGATAGGGTAGAGCAATTTATTGACGGTCGGTAATTGAATGAAATCGTCGTAAATTTCATTCATAATATTGGAGACACCGATGATCTTCGCACCCCTCGCCTTCATTTCAGAAGCATTCCCCAGAGTTTCAAAGTAAGTTTCATCGTGAGGGTTAAGTACAACGACGGGCGTACCATCACTTATGAGGGCTAAAGTTCCATGCTTTAACTCACCAGCGGGCATACCTTCGGCATGGATGTAAGCGAGCTCCTTCAACTTCAACGCACCCTCTAGAGCTATGGGGAAGTGCGGCCCTCTACCCACATAGTAAAAATCTCCACTTGTATAGTACTTCTTCGAAATCTTCTGAATCTCACCCTCCAACTTAAGAACCTCTCTTACATACCTTGGAAGTTTTGGGAGATCGAAGTCTTCGACCGATAGATTGGAGAGCCTTAAAGCCAGAAGGTATATCACTACAAGCTGTGATGTGAAGCTCTTGGTCGCGGCTACACCGATTTCTGGACCACAATTTATAAAGAGGCTCATATCACTCTCTCTAACCAATGAGGAATTCATCGAGTTGACTATGGAGAATACCTTCACACCCTGCCTACGGGCCTCTCTCACAACATCCAAAACATCCGCAGTTTCACCACTTTGAGATATTGCGATTAAGATGGTACCTCCGTCGCTCAGATCCCCGTAATGTGAGAACTCACTCGCTATGATCGATTCTACGTGAACTTTAGATAATTTGCTGAAGAGGTGCTTCGCCATCAACGATGCATGGTAACTCGTTCCACACCCTACAACGTAGACCCTCTTTGCAGCCTTGATTTCATTGCAGAACTCATCGACCTTATTCATATCTTGGATAAGGGCTGCCCTGACGGTGTAAGGTTGCTCATGTATCTCCTTTATAGTGAAGTGGGCGAACTCCTTCTTCGATACATCGCTCACTTCCCATGCGACCTGAGTTACACTCTTACTGACCTCCAGACCATCGAATGTCAATATCTTAACCCCTCCTCTATTCACAACCGCGACCTCACGATTGTCCAGAAATATTACCCGATCGGTATGGTCGATAAATGCAAGGATATCACTGGCAAGGAAGTAGCCACCTTTATCGATACCCAATACCAATGGCGAATCCTTTCTCACACCGATCAGGATATTCGGATTATCTCGAAAGATCGTAACGAATGCGAATGTACCTTTTAACATATTGGCTGCATTCAAAACGGCCCTCTCCTCATCCTTATGAATAAGATAAAACTTTTCGATCAGATGCGCGATCACCTCACTATCTGTTTCACTCTTGAATGTATGCCCCTCTCTAATGAGAGTATCCTTTAACTCCTGATGATTCTCGAGCGTCCCGTTATGTACTATCGCGATGATCTCACCACAGGATGTATGAGGATGGGCATTCGCATCGGTAACCTTACCGTGTGTAGCCCACCTTGTGTGGGCTATGCCGATATTACCAGCGAGGTCTGTGAAGTTCAGCCTTTTGTGAATCTCATCGACCTTACCCACACCCTTCTTTATATGAATCTTATCTTGATTGATGGTGCATATACCCGCCGAATCGTAACCTCTGTACTCCAACCTCTTCAAACCATTCAAGAGAATGGTGGCAGCACTCCCTTCACCGATGTAACCGATGATACCGCACATCTTCATCATTCAGATAGATAGGTTACTTTAAAAACTCTACAAAATCACTCCTTTGTAGTATTCAAATAGTGACTTTAGAGGTTGGAGAATTTGAATACCGAAATCTTCATCTATCTGTATAGATGAGAATGATTTGAATCGATAGTAAAAGTGCTCGATCGGTTGGGAGTATATACAAAACGAATCACTAATATTATAAAACAATTTATAATAATGATAAAAAAATGGCACGTTCTATAACAAACTTTGAAGTTGAAACTCCAACCCGTCCGCCCGCCGCTTAGCCATCTTTGAAGAAGGCGAATAAGTATAAAACAACAATCCTCAATAACCTTCGTTATGCATATTAGGCTTATGATAAAATCACGTTCCATATTTGGGATTGTCAGTAAATTGGTGCGGTGCAGGTGCGGGGGGTGGGATTTGAACCCACGAACCCCTAAGGGACGAGGTTTCTCAAATCAAATATCTGAGCATCACGCAAATAGTCTCGCGCCTTTGACCAGACTTGGCAACCCCCGCACTACTATTACATAAAGCATTTAATCGACCGTAATTAATAAAATTAATCGATAAAGAAGCGCCGGGGTAGCAAAGCCAGGTAATGCGTCGGCCTCGAGATCTAACCATTAGGGCTGGAGAGCCGATGACCCTTTCGGGTCTCGTGGGTTCAAATCCCACCCCCGGCGCTAAGTGCTCCGAGGTGCTCCGAATATAAAGATTCGATCTTTCATTCAAAACCTTGTTAAAAAGCTTCATATTATGAAGAGAAAGGAACGTTATACGTATAGAGATGAGGTTGAGGAATCATGAACCTAAAAGTACTACCTCTATGCTATTGGTGCGAGCTCTCTATAGTCCATTTTATATATTGCTTTACCAATCTCCGGTTGAAAATTATGTGAATTATAACGATTATTAGAGCGAGTAATGAAGCATAGGTATGCCATTCACTCCATGTGAATCTATCGAAACCGAGGAATAATAACCTTCCACTACGTGGTCCGTGAGGCCATAGGTATAAAAATATACCCGTTACTAGACTTATGAGAGATAACGTCGTCATCAAGTAGAAGAGCCAGGCTCTTAAGAGAATCATTGGAGTTATTTCTTCAAGTTACTATTTAAAGTTTTGCTACTAGAGTTTGAATGGTGTAAATATTAACGGAATTCTTGTATTAAGAATTAAGTGCAGAAGTATCGATTGACTTGGCGCGAAGGTTTAAAGAAACTGTACATGTTATTGATACCGTCAAGAGCTTTAGCACGATTAGGAAATTTCTCATTATCGGTATTAGTTGAAAGCCCAATTATAAAGATCGATCAATGAGCCGAACTTTTTATCGTTAATTATGATGATTATCTAGAACATATTCTTCAGTTATCGAGTCTAATAATCAAAATGGCCGAATGATCGATCTCTTCACAAGTTGATCGAGTACGCGCTTCACCACATCCTCCTTTATGTTGAGGCTCTTCGAAATCTCTCTAACGGTCCGTTCATTCTTATTTAAGATATGATAGGCGATCATCCTCTCTATGAAGGATATCGGCTTGCCTTTGATACTCTCCTTCGCTGCACGCATGGCTAGACTTCTGAGGTGAAGTAGCGCAGCCCTCTCTTTCTCCAATTCAGCGATCCTCCTATCCAGATCGGCGATCAGGTCTGCAAATTGATCTAACGTATGGTATTCGCTGGTAAGATGGTCGAGGCGGTCTTTGAATTCTCCTATAGACTTGGGTAGGGTGACACGTTGTAATGATGATACACTTACGTTGTAAAGGTCTGGTGAAAAATCGACCGTTAATGATACTGCCTTTGCAAGGTAGTACATCTTTCTGTCAGGCCCATAAGGGCTTGACTCCGTTTTAGCCTCCACGACCTCCGCTTCTTCCATCACTTTAAGGTGCTTTGAGACGAGCGGTTGATATATCCCGAGATCCTCTGAAATTTCAAGTGGGTAGCTAGGCTCCTGGCTCAACCTTCGAATGATTTCTCTCCTTATAGGGTTCTGTACGACCGTTAGTAATCGATCGAGCTCGGTCGTGGATATTTTTGCTCACCTAAAATGTATTAGGAGGGTAATGTTTATATAGTTTACTACTTTAGGTTATATACCGGAGGAGTAGATCTGATATGTCCGCAACAGCTATTCCTGCAATTACCTCAACTGGCCAACCTATACTGATACTGAAGGAAGGAAGCAGCCAGATGAGAGGAAGAGAGGCGCAGAGGAATAACATCATGGCAGCGAAGTTGATAGCGGAGATCGTCCGCACATCTCTTGGTCCAAGGGGAATGGACAAGATGCTCGTCGACACACTCGGCGATGTAACGATCACGAACGATGGTGCCACGATACTGAAGGAGATCGATGTGCAGCACCCGGCGGCGAAGATGCTCGTAGAGGTTGCGAAGGCTACCGATAATGAAGTTGGTGATGGTACAACATCGGCAGTCGTGCTTGCTGGTGCACTGCTCGAGAAGGCTGAAGAGCTGCTCGCCAAGGATGTGCATCCGACGATCATAGTCGATGGCTACAGGAAGGCTGCCAATAAGGCACTTGAGGCCCTTCGAAGCTTTGCGGAGAAGATCGATCCTGAAGATAAGAATATGCTCATCAAGGTAGCGAAGACGAGTATGGCGAGTAAACTCGTTTCCAAAGAGGCTGAAGAGCTTGCAACCCTCGTCGTAGATGCGATTCTTACGGTCGCTGAGAAGCAAGACGGAGCATATAAGGTAGATATCGATA
>JANXEG010000070.1 GCA_025058425.1 Nitrososphaerales archaeon | reverse complement strand
CTACTCGTCATAACCGCTTTAGAGTACGCTTTTGCATAATCACCAACCTTTCTTGCAACTTCCCACTCTCTCATCGCCCTCTCCCTTATTTCACGCCTCTTTTCAATCTCCGCTTCCTTCAATCGAGGAGGAGGACCATCGAAGACAAAAATTGGTTTAATACCATACTTATAAATTAAGTGAGTTGAGCGAAATAAAAGGCCATTTAAATGTGATGTAACCCTACCATTTTTATCCATTAATGGCATTCCATTCTTCATACGTATGAGTGAAAGGAACTGATAAAGCTCATTATTCGCATCTACCGCTATAGTCTTGAACGAGAGATCCTTTAATTTGACGATCTTTTTAATGATGATCGGTGTTAAATCAACTCCCAACTACCATCACTATAATAACTCTGAACCTCTCTATCTTAAGAAGAAATGATGTATTATTATATTTCTTCTTTAAGCGCTATGAAGCTATTAAGGCGCAGATGGTCCTGGAAAGATTAGATTTGAATTAAAATTTTTAACAATCTTCCAGCTACGGTAGTTTAAATCGATAAATCAAGGTTAGAAGTTTATTATGAAGTATTAGCATAGAAGCTTATCGTAATGCTATGGATTAATGTAAAAGCATATATCGTAGTTTGTGTGCCGATTTGAGTGATGGAATCAGCCAGCGAGTTGAAGCGCAAAATATTCAAAGCTTATGAGAAGGAGCCTAAGGGATGGCAGGTTTACACTACGAAGGATCGATATGGACATATCAATACGATCTTTATACACGGTAAGGATATCTGGTTCTTGAAGGAAGAGTTTATCAATCCTTATGAAACTATCGGTGTCGGTATAAAGGATACCTTAGATCCTCAGAAGCTACCGATCATCAGACCGAGCTTCGGATTTCGGCCCCTAACGAGAAGGATGATGTTAGAGATCATGAATGCTTACGAAGATAAAGATAGTAGATCGTTAGAGGATATTATAAATAGGGTATTAAATGCGGACCCTCGACCTCTCAGTGATATTAGAACACCGTTGATCGTAGAGGGGCCGATACTGCACATGCAAACCATTCCATCCATATTGAATAAACAGGAAGAGTTAGATACGAAGTTAAGGATCGAATTGAATAATCTGCTCAGTAGAAGGTATCCACACCTCACTACAATGTATTACTAAATAGTGAGCTCATTCTTTATCGATTTCTTAATCGATTTCTTTATCGATCGTTCAAACGTTCAAAGGTTTATTACATCCCCGACCTTTAATTGCTTGCAACGCCCTCCGAAGGATTCCGAAAGAATTCTGATAGCTCTATCACCAGTACAGTGGCACGGGCCGATGAATTCTGGGTTAATCTTAAGGAGATCATTTAAAGTCGACATGATCCTCTTATCATCGGCCTTGACAAGATGAAGACCACCTATCACCGCGTAAATGTGATTTACACCCGTCAACCTCTGGGCATGCATGAGAGTATTTATTATGCCCGAATGGGCACACCCCGATACAACGACCAACCCTTTATCCTTCACATCGATTATAACCGCCTGCTCTTCAGATATTGAATCCCTTTGAAATTTATGATCTTCAACCACCCATAGGTCCTCGACCCTCTCGTAATCTACCATTCTCTCTATCTCACCACTCGTCATAACACCCTTGGCTATAGTGATCGAGTTGCAAGCACTGACCACGATACCCCCAGCCTCCTCTATACTCGATAATTTGAATGGCATGCCTACGAATCTGAGCTTCGGTTTGAATGCAAATTTTGGTTCGAAGGCCTTAGGATGTGCCAAGACCATCGTCCTTTTACCGATCTGCTTTAAAACTTCGATGAGGCCACCACTATGATCGTAGTGGCCATGGGTGATGATTATACAATCGATTCTACTCATATCGATATTCAAAACTTTAAGATTATTCCTTATAACATCGGGCGATGGGCCCGTATCTACGATGATATTTACACGATCATCTTCTAAAGCCGCCTCTACCAGTAAAGATAGGCCATGCTTACCTAGAAGGTCCGGGTTATCGATACTGGTCGAATTATCGACGAGTACGGTTAACTTTAGCCCTTCTACCATTTCTCGCCAAATCACGACTTTCTATAGACTATATCGTTCTCTCTAACCCTCTGTATTACTTTTAATCCTATAGACTTGCCAGCCTCCGCAACCTTAACATCCTTATGCTCTATCTGCATCGAATCGACGGTCTGCTCAAAGTTCGTAGTACTCCCTCTTATTAAGATCTTATCACCGACCTTTAAAGGTGCGGTCAATTCTACAACGGCCACACCTATCTTAGGATAGTAGTGTGTAACTCTACCGACGACCTCTATTCTTTCCATTCGTTCACCTTGATATCTATAACGGATCTAATACTTAATGTTAGTGGTGATGGTCATCGATAAGTCGCAGCATCTTTTACATAATCTAAAGCTCGATCGATTGTACACTAAATCTTTATAACTCAACAAAGATCAGGGATTTAACGATAAATAGGATGGTAGAAATCACGATAGGTTAGGGCTTTATATAATTGATTTGACTCTATGGAACGGTTCATAGACCCCTCTAAAATTTGAGTTCAAATAAGAGAATTTGACGGTCATGATCTTGATAGTATCAATCTTTTACAGATGTAAAATATTAAATTGCAAATTGCAAATTGTAAGGCATGGTCACTTGAGGTAGAGTTCCTCAAAGTTGAAATATTTAAATATGTGGTTAAGGGAGGTTTGAAAGGTATATGATCAGGGTCGGTATCGTCCGCCTCGACGGTTATGAGAATTGGATAAAATCCTTGGGTTACGATAGAGAATGGGTCGTCCAAGCGACTCAGGCCGATGTATATAAGAATCTGGTTATCGAAAGTGCGAATGTTGGGCTATTCAGCTTCCCTTTAACTTACGATTCATATCTAACCGTAGTAAACGCTTCCGATCTTGAGGATTTCAAAATTGTTGCGCATAGCATCTCTAAAGTAGTACCTACTCACCTTATCGTGTACTTCGGGCTCGGATCTACCTACGTTGAGGCGATGATGAATTCGAAGGAATTGAAAGACTTCGAGGATAGAGGGTCCAATACTTTAGAGGAGACTCTAGTAGCCCATCTAGACTTGAACGGCTACAACAGGTCGTTGGCTGATAAAGGAATTTACCATGTTGAGAGAATTGTGAATAGGGTAGTACAGAAGTTAAGAAGGATTTCAAGGAGGTATGGAGGGTTAGCGTACTACGCTGGAGGTGACAATGTTATATGCTTCATACCACACATGTACCTCGAAGGTTTCATAAAGGATGTAAAGATGGATGATATCAAGATAGGTGTAGGTATAGCTTTGAGGCCCAGAGATGCATTGGCACTCGCAACCAACGCCCTCGAGAATATAAGACTTAAAAGTTCACGTAGTAGAGTGTTCATCTTGAAGGAGCGCCCTTGATCATAAACCTTGGATATGCGTTACTGGGGAAGGATCTAGAATTAGGCAAGGAGCTACATATAGAAGTCGTCGATGGTGTAATTTCACATATAGGGAAAGGTTATGTGAGAGAAGCATCCATAGATATGAGGTATGGTGTAGCGATACCCGCCCTTGTAAATGCCCATCTCCACATCCTCGATTACGCCTTCCTCGAGTATGGTATAGGCCTCAAGATAGAGGAGGTTGTGAGCGAGCCTCATGGTTTGAAGCACAGGCTACTTTCGACGATGAGCAAGGATGATATACTTTACGCTTCCAAAAGGGTATTCTTCAAGCTCTTTAGGTCTGGGGTAACTATAGCATTGATCTTCTCTGAGCTACCATCAACATACCAGATAATAAGGGATGTCGCTAAAGAGAGTCGTGTAAAGGCGATCGTGCTGGGAAGGGCCAGAGGTGGGTTAAGTATCGATGATATTCTGAAGGATACGGATGGTCTCGGCCTGGACTCCCCATTGAGGTATGATGTTGAGGATCTGGTGAAGATGAGGGATAGATGTAGGGCTCAAGGGAGGTTGATCGTTACTCACGTGGCAGAGACCAAGGATAGTTATCTGCGAGGGGACTTTCGATTGGCACTCGATTATCTGGATGCCGATATTCTGATCCATGGGACCCAGCTCGGAGAAGAAGAGATGGAGGTCTTGGTTGAGAAGGGTAAGTCTTTGGTTGTATGTCCAAGATCGAATATGTGGTTCGGTGTTGGCCTACCACCAATAGCCAAGTATTTAGAGTATGGTGTCAATCTACTTATCGGCACGGATAATGCGGGGTTGATAGAGCCAGATTTATGGCGTGAACTCGAAGCCGCCTACTTTATCACTAAGTTGAAGGGGTTCGATGTGGATGCGAGGGATATTTTGAAGATGGCCACGGTGAATATCGAAGGGGTGAAGGGGCTCAACTTGAGTAATGTAATAGAAGAAGGGAGGGTTGCGAACTTTATCATCCTAGATGCTCATGAATTGGAGGTTACAAGGGCTATGAATCTGTACAACTCTATATTAAAGAGAGGCTCATCCACGAGTATCTTAAAGGTCATAGGTGATTTATATCTATGAAATCTATGAGATCTATGAGATCTATGAAATCCATGAACCCTGTAGAACGATGCTATGTAACGGTATACTCGACGATGACGATCGATGGAAGGATAGCGAGCAAGACACGCTACAGTAGGCTCAGCTGCCCATACGATCTGAAGAGGCTGCATGAACTTAGAGCGGAGAGTGATGGGATCATGGTAGGAGCGAATACGGTCATCATCGATGACCCATCTTTGAGGGTCAAGTACGTCGAAGGTAAGAACCCGGTTAGAATCGTTGTGGATGGCCTTCTGAGGACGCCTTTAGATGCTAGAGTCTATACGCTGAAGACCGCTGAAACTATAATCTTGACGACGGAGGCTGCACCGAAGGATAAGGTCGAGAGTTTAAGAGGTATGGGTGTACGAGTAATCGTGTTTTCAGGGCGGCCACCGATAGATATGAAGGAAGGTATTGAGAGGCTCTATGAAGAAGGTTTGAGAAGGATTATGGTAGAGGGCGGAGGGGAGCTCCTCTGGCACCTATTCGCAGCGGATGTCGTCGATGAACTTAGATTGACGATCTCACCATACATATTTGGCGGTAGAGATGCGGTAAGTCTGGTTATGGGCGAGGGCTTCTCTACGACCGATGATGCGAGGAGGTTGAAGTTTGTAAGTGTTAAGGTGTGTGAGTGCGGGCAGGAAGTGCATATGAGATATTTACGTAGTTGATGTTAATATGAATGGTAGAGTCGAACGAGTTAGAGGTATTCTACAATAGGTCTACGATTGGACTTCGGCGGACCACGCTTGCCAGAATGCAGATCATGCACCGCCGAAGTACCATCATAAATTTTAAATATAA
>JANXEG010000069.1 GCA_025058425.1 Nitrososphaerales archaeon | reverse complement strand
ATGATAAAAACAGAGGATTCTATCCATCCACTTCAACAAGGGCATGGAATTTAAATTTTACTGAACTTTTATGGAAGTGGTCGTTAAACTTTGTTATAAAGATGTACAAAATATAAAATAAAAAGTTAGGAAGAAGTTTTGACTAAACCTCTTCTTCTTTTTAATTTGAACTCAATTAAGTTTAAACACCGGCGACCGCACCATCATTCGGTTAACGATCTTCTACATTCTTCGCAATCGATCTTGTTACTATTTCCATACTTTGGGCATTGAGCGACTAGTATTTCACTGATGGGAAGTTCTTTCACTTATCTCCACTTCTATTAACACTCCGCTCTTTACACCACCATTGGTACTCCGAATATATAACCACACGAATCTTACCTGTGAAGCTTTTCAAATGAAGAGACCTCAATAATTCGTTAAATCTGCTATATAAGATTGCAACCTTTTCAACGATTAAGCCGATTCAACTTCATCAGAGTTACCAAGAGCCTTCTGATCCACCCTTCCAACAGCCACCAAAGATAAAAATTCTATGCAAACTTTGCTTTAACCATCTAATAATATTGACTAATTTTGAGAACTCAAGTGCGATCAATTATACCAAACTGAGTTTTATCATATTAGTGTCAGAATTTTGAGAAAAAATTTCAGATCTAGCCTTCAGACTTCATTAACTTTATCTTTTCTACAATCCTTTGGTTTGAATATCTCAATTTTACTTTCTTATTACTCTCTAACCAAAGCCCTATCTTTTAACCTTAAAATGATCTCCGCCATCGTTTTAGCAGCAAACCCACAGACTTTCGGACAACCCTCTTCCGAGCGGCCTCCAGCTAATAAGAATTGCTCATGGCCTCTCCTATCCCTCAGATTAAAGCACATACCATACAACCTCTTCTGAATTTCACAACAAAGGGTGCTCCCGTACTCCTTTACAAATTTATCACAAAACTCGTACGCGGGTTCAAAGGCCTTTTGGTAAGTCTCGATATCTTCGATCCTTTCACGCCCTATCACTATACCTAAAGCCATGAGCGCACCTATCACCGCACCACATGTTTCTCCACGCCTCGCAACCCCTCCTACGAGTAGCGTGGCCGCCTTGAATGAATCCAAGCCTCCTATATTCAGGTTCTTTTGTAACGATCCTAAAACCGCTTGAGAACAGCCAGGATACTTCATGTTATACTCTTTCGCATCATCGTGAACCTGCTTAATTAATTTAAGAATTTCTTGCTCCATAATTTTAATAAAAACACACAATCCTTATTAAGCTTAATAGCTCCATAACGAAAATCATCTCAAAGGAATAAAGACTTCGATTTGACATTTTGAGAAAGTATAAAAGTATAAAAATAAAAAAGAGGGGGTTTACTTCCCTATCTTATATACAGTAGTACCACAGGTAGGACATTGGCCCTTGGTCGCTTGTCTTTTATTCTTGAGCGTTACAGTCTGTGGATTCTTCATCTCAACCTTCTTCTTACACTTTACACAATATGCCTCCACCATTTGAGTCACCTCTTACCTTCTCTCGCCATATCCTATAGCAAGATCCATATTTAAATACAGATGCAAGATTCTTTGGAAATATTTAGGCAAGAGTTAAAGATAAATTTAGGTTTTACAAGCCATTAGAGAGGTATGAATTACGAAGAGGTCCTAAGACTCAGTCTAGAGAGAGGCTTTTTCATGCCCAGTTGTGAAATTTATTCCGATGCACCGGCAGGTTTTTGGGATTATGGGCCATTGGGTGTGAATCTTCGAAACCGGTTTATAGAGCTTTGGAGGAGAGAGCTCGTACGTAGAGATGGAATGATCGAAATCGATGGAGCACAAATCATGCCAAAGAGTGTATTTGTAGCATCGGGCCATCTTGAAAGCTTTGCAGATCCTATCGTATCTTGTAAAAAGTGCAATACTATTCTAAGGGTCGACCGATTTATAGCGGAGAAGGTCGGTAAGATCATTCCTGAAAGGCTGGTCGATGAAGAATTCGATAAACTCATAGATCAGTATGGGCTGAGGTGTCCCAATTGTAATGGCGAGTTCTCTAAGACGAGAAGGTTTAATATGATGTTCAAATTAGGTATAGGTCCGGCTGAAGATGAGGCCTATTTAAGGCCTGAAACGTGCCAGACGATCTTCACAGATTTCCCCCGGTTATTCAGAGTGATGAGGGGTAAGTTACCATTGGGATTCGCACAATTTGGAAAGAGCTTTAGGAATGAAATTTCACCAAGGCAGAGTTTGATAAGGTTGAGAGAGTTTTATCAGGCCGAGATCGAAGTATTCTTCAATCCGAAGAAGGCAGATGATTTCGAAAAGTTCGATGAAGTTAGGGATTACCAATTAAGACTGTTCAAAGATGGCGAAGTGAAGAAGATCACGTGCCAAGAGGCTCTTAAAGATAATCTCACACCCAATAAGTTGATAACATACTACCTTGCACTTATTCAGCAGTTTTACGATAAGACGGGAATAGATATGGAAAGGAGCAGGTTCAGAGCACTCTCCGAAGATGAAAGGGCCTTTTATGCAGAAGTAGCGTACGATTTCGAAGTCAATACCAGCCTAGGATGGATCGAGCTCGTCGCATGTAATTATCGCACAGATTATGATTTGAAAGGGCATAGTAAGATTAGTGGTAAGGATATGAGAGTTATGGATGATGGTGAGAAGATCATCCCCCATGTCTTCGAGCTTTCCATGGGTGTTGATAGGAGTATCTACTGCATATTGGAGCATAATTTAAAAAAGGATGGTGAGCGCCTTCTGTTGAGCTTAAAGCCCTACCTCGCACCGATTCAGGTGAGCGTCTTCCCCTTGGTAAATCGTGACTCGCTCCCTGAAAAGGCAAAGTCTATATACAGAATGATAAAGAGCGATTTTGATACATTCTACGACGATTCGGGTTCGATAGGGAGAAGGTATAGAAGAATGGATGAAATTGGTACACCTATTAATGTAACAGTAGATTATCAAACGTTAAAGGATGATACAGTTACCATTAGGGATAGAGATTCTATGAAACAATTCAGAGTAAGTATAGCGAATCTTAAAGATACTATAAGACAGATCATCTATAAGTATGATTAAACTGTGAATAGACTGCTATATCAAGAAGAATAAGGTGATGGATAATAATGCTCCGGCTAAAGTGGCGATGAAATTCACTACATGATTGTTTATGTGATGAAAGCCTTTGATGAGGAGTGTAGGATTATCATGATGTTGAATACTCTCCGTCAAAGATCCACATACTTGACATCTATAAAGCCCTTGAACCGTGGCACCTAAGATACTATCGATCGTCGAACCTACAAAACCACTGATCGTTGAGATTATGATCACTTTAATGACTGAAGTATTCGCAACATTCAAGAGCGCTGCTACCAACCCTATGAGTAAAGATCCGAAGATACTCGCAAACTCACCCAATAATGTAACACCTCCCGATGTGCCTTGAGGGACTTTCCTCTTCAAGTTCGTAATCAACCTTGGTGATGATCTACTTATCAACCCGATCTCGGTAGCTAGCGTGTCAGCTGTGGCTGTAGAAATAGCTCCAACGAAAGCGATACCATATATTACCCTTTCAAATCCATCGTTTGTCGATACACCCTCCATAAGGGCTATGAATGCGGCGACACCACCATTCGCGATGATATTCCTCCAGCTTCTTCGACCACCATCACCTTCGGCGCAACCTATCTTCTTCTTATACTCATATTTGAACCTTGTAAATTGAGTAGAAACTACGAAGAAGGTTAAGAGCGTTATGAACCAAGACCAACCACCACCTAGCACCACCGAAAACCCGATCAGAATCGCTACGAATGTGCCCACACGGTCGATCATATTATTCAAATAAGAGATGAATGCTAATAGTACGACTACACCCAACTTTACCATGGTTTCCAGTATAGTTTGCATCTTTGGACACCACTTCTAAGTCGAATTAAGACTTAAAGCTTACTCAAAATCTCTATGAAACCATCCTCATTAGGAAGGTGAGATAAAGCAAGAATGATCCTCTCCCTTTCGGCCAGGTCTAGAGCGAGTCGATCGACGATCTTTGGGCCATGTAATACTACCAATCTGGGTTTAATTTGGGAGACCCTGATCGCTACCAATGGAGATCTACCCATACCTACCTTTGTGAATATCAATGCCCTCTCTGATGTAGCACCAAAGACCCGATAAAAATCGAATCCGGAAAGGGCGTAGATCGCCTTGATACTATCCAAGACTGTGTAACCATAGATGGGTGTAGATAATCGATCATGACCTCTCAATACCTCGCCCTGAAGAAGTTTTATCAATTCACCAGCTTCGACAGGTTGCTTAAATTCAGACATCGCTATGATTGCTGAATCGTTCTGTATAGGGATCAGTCTATTCAACACTTGCCTTTGGGCTCGATCGAGCTTCAAAAGTGCTTCAATATACTTCCTAACAAAGACTACACCCGGTGATGCACGCCTACCACTCTCATAATCACTCAATACAGATGGTGAGATCGATAATTCTCTCGCCAAATCCACCTGTTTGATACCGAACCTCTCTCTCCAAAACTTTAGGGCTTTGCCTGGATTGGGGTTGGCAACGACGTTACCAGCAATTTTAATAAAAGCCTCTTCGTATTCTGTGCCCATATTATGGATTTGATCACGAGAAGTATTAATACTTTGAGTCGCTACTTTAGAATCGCACTTCTCTCCGATCCCTTTTCATGAGTTTAATAGATGATTTTTATCGATAATATTAGATCGAATAAAACGGAGGGCTTAAGGGAGAATTAAATGTCCGTAATATCATATATATCGATATGAAGGTGTTGCTATATTTCAAAGTGTACTCGGAATATCGTTGAAAGGGCCTTTTAGCAAGCCGATTCGTTACCTTGATCCAATAACCCATATTTTATAATTCTTAAAATTCTCTATGTAAGTTTCAATAAGAGTGCAATTAAACCTAAATTTGCATCATTGAAGAAGGCCAAATTTATGAAAAAATTTTTTCGCTACTTTAAAGAAGAATGAAAGGTAATGTTTATAACGCCATGGTGTTTACACCATCACGATGAGCAAAGAACCGTGGATTGGTGACAAATGGTGGGTAAGCCCATTCAACTTCTCTGTAGAGATTAAGAAACCAGAGAGAGTAATATTTCATGATGTTACATTAAGAGATGGTGAACAAACACCCGGTGTTGTATTTAGGAAGAATGAAAAGGTAGAAATAGCAAAGATGTTAGATGAGATAGGTGTACAACGGATAGAAGCAGGAATGCCAGTAGTATCAAAAGAAGACGAAGAGGCCGTTAGAGCAATAGCAAAAGAAGAGTTGAAAGCAAAGGTATTTGGATTTGCAAGGTTGGTAAAAGA
>JANXEG010000068.1 GCA_025058425.1 Nitrososphaerales archaeon | reverse complement strand
TATCTACAAGCCCGTCCAAGGGACGATCTTCAATCCAGCATCACAATGGATTATACCGATATTGAAGAGGGCTGGTGTATTGGGTATTGGTCAGAGTTCATGGGGCCCAAGCGTATATGGGTTCGTTGAAAGCGAGGATAAAGCGTTTACGATTCTAAAAAAGGTTGAGGAGAAGGTTAGAGGTAAGGCAGAATCGTTCATCACGAAGGTAGACAATCTCGGTGCCAGGTTCGAAATTCTCTAAGAAAAACAAAGCTAATATAATCTTCTTTCGATTCGTTCAGATTAACTCTAATAGATAAACGGATAACATATAGATAATAAAAGATATAAAAGGGATATAGTTATCCGTAAGTAACGAGTAAGGTCTTGACGCAAAGATGCCTAAATTAACCTTTACACTCCTTGGGATCATCATAGTAGTGTTTATCATCCAGAATGTTACAGATCTGTGGGTATACTTCGCATTCTACCCTATCCTCGCTCTACATATGCCTTGGATGTTTCTCACATCTATATTTCTACATGCGGGCTTTTCACATCTGATCTTTAACATGTTCGCATTACTCATCTTTGGGAGTTATCTGGAGAGGATGGTGAGTAGCAGGACTTTCATTACGATATTCCTCATTTCAGGCATCTTAGGGAACGTTGGTTACATGATAACGGCTACAGACCCACGGATACCCGCAGTAGGGGCTTCAGGTGCCATTTATGGTATCATGGGTGCTCTTGCGATCCTTGCACCATACCTTATAATCTTCATCTATGGGATAATACCTGTACCAATAATCGTCGCAGCCTTCTTATGGGCACTCCTCGATTTTTTCGGCCTATTCTTGCCTACGGATGTTGCGCACGGTGCTCACTTAATGGGTTTATTTATAGGGATTATTTCGGGACTGCTCATAAGGTTGAGGAGGCTCTTCTCTAGTCTATCTAGTCTATACTATTATTGATCCGATTCAGTCCGATGTTATTAGATAAATTAGTTTTGCAGGTGTGATCGCATAAAATTATAAGAATAGATGAAAAGGGATTTATGGAACCGATTTTATATAGAAAGTAAATTGGTAAAGGCCCAAGTCTCTCTTACTCCAACCGAGTCCAAGAATCTTATATCGAAAGGGGTACTCGCTTTAGATCTGGTGAAGAGCGCTTTAAAGGATGGTATCGTCGTTATTCATCCCAGCACGACCACTTACTTCTTAATTAGAGATTTGATAGGGAAGGTACCGAAATCGATCGTATCGGGAGTAATAATACCTAGTGGAGCATGCATCGCTAAACACACGGCAGATATGGCAAAGAAGCATAACGTCGCTTTTTTACCAGAGGAATTCCGTCCTGTAGTGTTAAAGAATGGAGAGTTACAAGAGGATGTTAAACTCGGTGATATATTAAAAGAAATGGGTCCGAATGATGTGTATATAAAAGCGGGAAATGCTATCGATATTGAACGAAATGTAGGAGTACTGATCGGTAGTCCCGTTGGAGGGACTATCAGTAGGGCATTTGCCGTCTGTGCAGCCAAAGGTGTTAATTTGATACTACCGACGGGTTTAGAGAAGCTCATACCCGTTCCTATAAGGGAGGCTGTAAAGAAGGCGGGGATTCAGAGGATGGATTATTCGATGGGTATGCCCGTGGGATTATTGCCCGTACAGGGGATAGTCGTTACAGAGATAGATGCTATAGAGATTTTAACGGGTGCAATAGCAACACCTATCGCTGCAGGTGGAATCCTTGGGGCTGAAGGTTCTATAACATTCGTTATTGAAGGTGAGAGGGAGCAGGTTGTGAAGGCTGTTGAAATGATCGAATCTATCAAGGGATCGAAGCTTCCCGAGATCATCTTGAGTGAATGTTTGACGTGTGGGTGGCCCACGTGCCCATTTAAAGGTAAGAAGCGTAACCTTTATTCACTGCCTACCAAAGGTGGCTAAAACTCTTTTATTTAAGACCGATTTAGATTTAGATGTATGAATCCAGAAAAGAAGATCGTGGTCATAGCTGAATTTAGTGCGACTCCGATAGGTACTGGAAGCACGAGTCTCAGTAATTACGTCACCGAATCTTTGAAGGCCATCAGCACGGTGAAGGGCATTAGGTATCAAGTAACACCGATGGGCACGATCATCGAATCTGAGGATCTTGAATCGATATTTGAAGCGGTGAAGGCTTCTCATAATGCTCTGTTTAACTCTGGAGTAAAGAGGGTAGTATCGATCCTTAAAATCGATGATCGTAGGGATAAGCCGAGAGCTATGGAAGATAAGGTAGAAGTGGTGGTGAAGCGATTAAAGGAAGGGCGACCTTCGGAATCAAAGCTTTAGTAAAGGTCAACTCTGTCTTAGTAAATATATTATACGATGAATCGCCGCATCGGGATAACTGGTTCACCCGGTACTGGTAAGAAGAGTGTGGGAAGAATTATAGCGGAGCGGCTTAATTACGATTTCTTAGACCTAAACGATCTGGCCATAAGAGGGAATGCGGTTATAGGGAGAGATGAACGTGAATTTATAGTAGATCCGAAAAAGTTGAGAAGATTGGCTCTAAAAGCTATCGATAAGAAAGATGTCGTAATCGTAGGCCATCTTTTACCATCGGTCTTCAAGAAAGATGAAATAGATTTTATCGTAGTTTTAAGATGCTCACCTTGGGAATTGATGAATCGTTATGTAAGTAGAGGGTATAGTGAGAAGAAGGCGAAGGAGAATGTCGGGGCTGAGATCTTGGATGTGTGCCTTGTTGAAGCATTGAAGGTATTTGGGAAGAGAAAGGTCTATGAAATTGATACGACGGGTAAAACACCTGAAGAAGTTGCAGAGAAGATAATCTCTCTATATAATGGGGAAGTAAAGAAGGAGCCTATAGGTATAGATTGGCTTACTAAAGTAGTTGAGGCTGGCGATCTTCACAAATTCTTTCCATGAGTTTTCATCAAAATTAAATTAATTGCCTTTTCTTTTCATGCTATACTATAGATATCTTCAGCTTTCTTTCATCAAATTCAATATCTGACCAAGGAATGTTCGGTGATGCTTCTTTGACGAAACTCACCCTCTTCACCCTCACCAAGTATGTAAGTTCGTTCGATCTCGGCTTTACCAAACTCTCTAATTCCTCATCGGCACCAGCTATGTATGCGGTATCGAGGATATCGGTAGGTCGATAACCCCTTTCTTTCCTTAAAGCCTGGAGCCTCCGCGCAAGATCTCTCACCAAACCTTCAGCGACCAGATCTCGATCTCTCACGATCTGAAGAGCTACGATTATACCATCCTTCTCTTTGACCACGTATCCTTCATCGGCCAAGTACTCTACCTTTACATCTTCTTTACTCAAAGTATACGATCGATCATCGATCCTTAATGAATATTCACCAAGATCCTTCAAAGCTTTATAAATCTGCAATCCATCGATCTTTGATAATCCCTCTAGAAACTTCGGCATTTCAGACTTCAATTTAGGCCCTAAAGTCCCATAGTTTAACTTAATTTGAATCTTGATCGGTAAATCTTCGATATCGCTCGTGAACTTCACTTCTTTGACGTTGATCTGCTCCCTTAAAATATTTGAAAATCTCTCCATAATTTTGACTCGATTCTTATCAAGGAGGTATACAGCCCTTCTAAGGGGCCACCTCCTCTTTATCTTCACCTCCATCCTCGCCGCATTCGCCAATGAAATCATTTCTTTTAACATTTCAAACTCCGATTCTAACTCTTTATCGATAAACTCTGATTCGACTTCGGGCCATCTGGCAAGTATCAAAATCTTCTTCTCAAAACAACGATTGTAAAGATACTCAGAGGTGTAGGGTGCGATGGGGTGTATAAGTACATCAAGGGTTTTTAATGTATGGGCGAGTGTAGCATAAATGGCCAATCTACGGTCGAGCGTCTTTGGATCGTCATCCCATATCTCACTTCGAGTTAACGGTACATAAGTCTGACTCAATACCTCTATGATAAATTCTTCCAATGCTCTAGCCGCCTCATGAAATCTACAACGACTATAACCTTCGGTAACATTGAGTATCAAGGATTGAAGCTTTGATAGAAGCCATCTCTCTTGGTCTTTTAATAACCCCCTCTCAAGGGCCCATCGAAGATCATACTTTGTGTGATCATAGCCATCGTAACTACTATTCTGTTGAAAGTAAAGGTGCATATGGTATAGTGTATTTAACACTTGATAAGGCCTCGCATTCATCTCTTTTACACTAAAGCTTAGACTATCGATCGGGCTCGCCTTCCAAATTAGATAGAAGCGTAAAGTATCTACAGATTGTGTACTCAGTATTTTATATCCATCGATTATATTGCCCAGACTTTTACTCATCTTATCACCTTTCTCATCTAACACATGCCCTTGGAAGAGGAATGCTTTGAAGGGTGCTTCAGCCTTACCAGTCATGATCACGTTGTTGATCAGTAACGTGTAAGCCCAACCCCTCGTCTGATCTATGCCCTCTGTAAGAAACTCTACTGGTACGAGCGTTTTATACTCTTCATCGGTGAATGATGAATAGGGTGCCGCCCCGCTATTGTGCCATGTGTCGAGGACGAACGGTTCTCTCCTTGCCTTGCCCCCACATTTCGGACACTTCAATATTACCCTATCGATCCATGGTCGATGAAGCTCAAAGTTCGGTCCATCGGGCAGTTCGATAGCTTTCTCAATGATCTCCTTTCTACTAAAGGCGGGTATCTTTTCTCCACAATCGGTACAGACCCATATCGGCAATGGGGTGCCCCAAATCCTTTCACGTGAAATGCACCAGGGAACCCTCTCACGTATGATTTCAATAAAACGCCTCTTTGGGGGTTCATAATAATATTCGACTTTTTCGGCAGCCTTTAGGGTCAAATCGCCCAATCTATCGACCCAGTAAAAATACTCCCTTCTCGCCAACCAGACCAGTTTATGGTGAGAGCGCCAACATGTCGGATACTCATGCTCGATTCTATCGATCTTTAATAACATCCCCTCTTTTCTCAACAACTCGACAACCTTCTCATCAGCATCTCTTACAAACATCCCTTCAAATATACCCGCATCCTTTGTGAAACGGACCTGGTCATCGATCGGGCAGAAGATCGGGATCTTTCTTATCGAAGCAACCTGAAAGTCTTCTTCACCATTTGCAGGAGAGAGGTGCACAAGGCCAGAGCCAGTAGTTACATCTACAAACTCTTCCGCAACGACTATATGCACACCATTCTGCTTACTCAACTCCGCTAAACTGGGTATGTAAGAGAGGAGTGGATGTAGGTACTTTTTGCCTTCTAGATCTCTGCCGATCACGGTCTTCACCACTTTGTAATTATCTATGCCGAGCTCTTTCATAATAAATTCGACACGTTCACGGGCGATGATCCACTGTTCATCATTAACCAGGACGTAAGCATATTCGGCATCGGGCTTTACACCTACGAGCTCATCTGTAACTATGGTAAATGGCATCGTAGTCCATAAAATCAAGTACGCATCTTCATCCCTCAACTTCATCTTGAAGTATAGTGAGGGGTCTTCCACAACTTCGTAACCTTGGGCCACTTCCGCATGGCTGAGGGATGTTTGGCAACTCGGGCAGTAGGCTACAACACGATACCCCTCACCCAGTAGACCCATCTCCCACGCCCTCTTTAAGTACTTCCACTCCCTTTCAATATATTCATCTTTATACGTCCAATATGCTTTCTCATAATCGAAGGACATGCCGAGAAGTCTATCACATTCAACCCACTTTTTGTTATACTTTATAACTAAATTCTTACACGCTTCGACCAACTTCTCAGCACCTATTACTTTAAGATTCTCCGCTTTACTCCCGGTAAGCCCTAATTCATGCTCCGCCTGTAACTCAACGGGTAAGCCTTGAGTATCCCATCCTGCACGGAAGACTATATTCAACCCCCTTTGTGTAGAGAATCGATACCAAAGATC
>JANXEG010000067.1 GCA_025058425.1 Nitrososphaerales archaeon | reverse complement strand
AATGTAACTTTCTCGTGACCGTCGATTCTGATAAGCTTCCAGACGGGAAGCCTAGTGGTTGGAAGGGGAATATTGGGGTCGTTACGACCCTATTCGCCAAACTCGATTATCCGATAAAGGATGCTGTAGGGATTACCTGTGGACCACCAGTGATGTACAAATTTGTCATTCAAGAGTTTAAAAAGGCTGGAATGGCAAACTCCTCGATCTACTTATCTCTTGAGAGGAATATGAAGTGTGGTGTTGGTAAGTGTCAGCACTGTCAGATCAATAACAGATACGTCTGTATCGATGGGCCAGTCTTCAATTACGAAGAAATAAAACAACTACCCGAGGCTATATGAGGAGAGGTGGTTTGAATGAAACCTAGGATAGCTATATTCGATCTGACCGATTGTGAAGGTTGTGAAGTCCAAATCTTAAATTCTAAGTTCATAGATAAAATCCTTGAAAATGTCGAGTTTTTAAACTTCCGCCTCGGACAGAAGATCAACAGATGGGAGGGCTTCGATGTTGCATTCATCGAGGGTGTAGCGCTCACAAGCCATGAGCTCGAGCTTCTCAAGAAGATCAGAGAGCATAGTAAATTCGTGGTAGCGTTGGGGAGTTGTGCATGCTTTGGCGGGATCGCTGCGATAAATAACTTTATGGATTTAGAAGAAGCGAAGAAATACGTTTATGGTGAGAATGCGGATAAGATCGAATCATTATACGTAAAGCCGATATCGGAGATTATAAAGGTCGACTTCATGATTAGAGGCTGCCCGATCGTCCCAGAGGATTTTGAGAGGGTTGTGAGTGATATTCTTGCTGGCAGAATTCCAAGAGAACATACACGCCCCGTATGTATGGATTGCAAGAGCAGAGGGAATCCCTGTCAATTGCTGAAAGGTAATGTATGCTTGGGACCAGTTTCCTATGGAGGATGTAATGCACCATGCCCCTCCGCCGGGATGCCTTGTGATGGGTGTAGAGGCCCACTTGAGATGCCGGAAATGATAGCAGAGCTCGAACTGCTCAAGAAGGTCGCCCAACAAGACGATATCATCAGACTATTCAGAAGATACGCACCTATGGTAACACCATTTAAGGAGGTGGCAGGTGGAAAGTTATGATCTACGATGAATTCGTAACTCAGATCGAAGGCCACGGTAGAATTCACTTTGAGATTGTAAATGATAAGGTTGTAGAAGTGCGTCTGGAGATTCATGAAGGTTCAAGGTTCTTCGAGAGCTTCTTAAGGGGTAGAAGGGCCGATGAAGTTCCACAGATGGTTTCGAGGATCTGTGGGGTCTGCCCAGTACCTCACAACCACTGTGCAGTCCAAGCCTTAGAGGATGCGATGGGTATTGAAGTTTCAGAACAGACCAGGATGCTCAGAAGATTGACATTATCTGCTGAGATGATCCATGATCACGCGCTTCATCTGTACATTCTTGCATCGCCAGATTACCTAGGTGTAAATGGCATTACGGATCTTTATTCGAAGTTCCCAGATTTGGTGAAGAGGTGTATAAAGATGAGGAGTGTGGGCAATCGGGCGATCGAAATCGTCGGTGGTAGAGCGGTTCATCCGATCAACTCGATCCCGGGCGGATTTGCCAAATTACCGACGAGGGCGGATATGAGAAGGATCGTGAAGGACTTTAAGAGTATAATGAACGATTGTATCGAGACATTCAATACCTTTGCGAACCTTAAATACCCTGAATTTGAAAGAGCTACGGAATATCTTGCGATAGATGATGGTAAGCACTTTCCAGTCTACGCTGGAAGGCTCGTGAGTAATAGAGGATTGAATGCGGATGTAAGGGCGTATAGAAACTACATAAAAGAGGTCTTCAAGCCATACTCAAACTCAAAGTTCTGTGTGATAGACGGGCATGGATTTCACGTAGGAGCCATTGCAAGGATCAATCTATTCAAGGATCGGCTCAATCCAATCGCTAAGGATCTGCTCGAAAGTTCTCAAGTAAAGTTCCCTAGCGATAATCCATTCCATAACAACCTTGCACAAGCGCTAGAAATGGTACATTATGCGGAAGAGGTCATTAGAATCGCTGAAGAACTTGCGGTTAAGCTAAAAGACGAAGAAAGGCCAAAGCAGACTAAAGATGGTACTGGTGTTGGGGTCGTCGAAGCACCGAGAGGAGTATTAATACATGAATACACGGTCGACAAGAATGGCATAATCCGTGGAGCGAATTTGATAATTCCGACCGGGATGAATACGACGAATATAGAAGAAGATCTTTACGCATTACTGAGTATGAACATAGATAAACCGAAGGAGGAGTTGAAGAAGCTCGCAGAACAACTCTTCAGAGCTTACGATCCTTGCTTATCCTGTTCAACGCATTAAATCTCTTAAGGATCGATAGGATCACAGAGATAAGAGTGGTTATCATCTGATCGATGATCATTTAATGATAGGTTAACGAAGTCTCCTAAGATTCATCGATCGAGCCGAAGTGTGTAAATAAAAAATGTAAATAGTAATGTAAATATAATTTTCATTTATATCATACGTATCCATGTGCATTAAGGATTACTTACGAAGTCATTTAAACTTCGTAAGTAATCTTCTCCGCCTATTCGGCTCCGCTTGACCTTTAACGTTGTAACCACGTTGATCCCTTTAGATCTGAGCTTCCTTACAAAAGCTTTCAAATATCTATCCTCATCAAAACCCCCATAAGTCAGAAATACCTTGAACATTTTACCCTCTGCTCCACTCATTAAATGTAGATATTCGTTGATCGGTGGGCAGCTAAAGGCCCATTTTGGAAGGCCCAAGTAGATCAAATCATAACGAGTTAGATCGAATGGTAATGGATGTATCGGGACCCTACTGTTTGGTATAAATGATCTGATGAGCCAACCGAAATAGCCATATTCAACCATAGGTTTAATCTCATAAACTTCGAGGTGATACTTTTCCTCTAACATTCTCTTTATATCCAAAGCTACTCTCTTGGTAGCACCTCTCCATGAAAAATAGATTAAAAGTACACGTCTATTCATAGGAAACCATGATTTAAAAGCTTGAGAGAATTGAAAGAATTGTCATTATCTATTCGTTGATGAATCCGATCTGCTCCAAGAGCCTTCTGCACGTACGGGTCAGATCGAGCCCCTTCAAATCCTCCTTCGTCACCCATTTTAACTCTACAACCTCATCACTGGTCTTCAACTCCCCTGAAATCGGACAGACCAAATAATCTGCTATTACATAATGGTACTTAATCCTCCCTTCCTCATCGTATACTATATTATCTACTACATCGATCAGCCTTTCGATCTTTACGACCAAACCCACCTCCTCCCTTACTTCTCTCACCACCGCATCGTGAACCTTTTCACCTAACTCTATCAAACCTCCGGGTATGGACCATTTCCCTACACCCGGTTCGAACCTCCTCTTAACCAATAGCACTTTATCTTCTTTCTTTATTACAGCACCCACGGCCGCTATCGGACGATCGGGGTATATTCGCTCAACCTTTCTCCTTAGTGTAACTCCCAACGACCTTACCGCCCTGCCCTTCGATCATTTCTATCAATTCTTTTGATGTGTTCTTAACGATTTCCTCAGCTTCCTCTTGCGTATAAGCCCAACCGACTATGTGAATCACCAACCGCGAATGACCCTCCTCGACCATTTTGGGATGTGATTTAACGTATATATTCGATTTTCCTTCTAAAACCTTATCGAGGATGGGTGCGATCTTCGATTCTACGATATCGATAACCTCTAAGAACATTTCACTATGATAGATCCTCCCGATATCTTCTTTAAATAGAGGTATTAAAGAATGTTCGAAGATATCCTTCATCTCCGATGGGACACCGGGTAAAGAGACGATCTTCACATCGTTAACTTTGAGGAGGACGGCCGGTGCTGTACCAACCCTATTTTGTATCGGTATAGCCCCCTCTGGAAGTGTCGCCATCTTTAATCGTGTAGGCGTTAACCGTCCATCTTTCACAACTCCTTTCTCAACAAGTATTCTATACCTCTCTTCCAACATCTTAACGGCATCTCTATTCACTATCAATTCCCTCCCCGTCGCTTTAGCGATACCTGCAAGAGTTTTATCATCGTAGGTAGGGCCTAATCCGCCACATGTTATAATCCATGACGGTCTTCTCTTTAATGCTTCTTGAATTGTACTGGAGATTATTTCTACATCATCACCGACGATCGTGATCCGTGTTACAAAACCTCCAAGCTCGGTGATCTTCTTCGCCATCCATTGGCTATTCGTATCCAACACTTCACCCAAAAGAAGCTCATTCCCAATAGGTATAATTTCGAAGCAGACCCGTTTTAGAGTAGATCGAATACTCACCATGATTACGCTTAATATTAAGATCAACACTTATTTAGATGTGGCGATGACAAAATGATAGTTGGAGCAAGCAGGTAGTGGAAGATGCGTTTTAAGGTTGCGATTTTAATAGCCATTCTACTGATCTTCATCTCCTTCTCATTGGGCTTCTTCAGGGGCCAAGATGCTTCCCTAGAAGATATTAAAGAGATTGAGAGGACGATCAAAGGTTTAGAGAAGACACCATCGTTCATCTTTTTCAATAACTTTCTTATAGCTTCGGCCACGTTGATCCCCCTTATTGGCATCTTTTTACACTTATTCGTCCAATTCAACACCGGTTATGTGATCGGTGCTTTGACATCCTCCATCAATTTTAGCGACTCTTTCCTCATACTTACTTTTGTGATCAGCCCCGTCTTCATTCTTGAATATTCGGCATATACGATCACCCTGGGCGAGTCTATAAACCTCACAACCCTCTCTTTACGAAGGGCTGGATTCAGGTCAAGATTAAAAATGAGCTTAAAGATTCTTCTTATAGCTGCGATTCTCCTCTTCATCGGAGCTTTGGTCGAGTCTTATCTTATAATGACCTTTATGGGATAGGAATTTATTTAATTTAATTGAATGTGGTGGATATGTACGCGATATTCATAACGGGTACAGCCGGTTCTGGCAAGTCCTTACTTACATCATGTCTAGTACAATGGTTTAATGAGAAGGGCTCATACGCGATAACCGTGAATTTAGACCCGGGTGCGCTAAGCTTACCCTACGAGCCCGATGTGGATATTCGTGAATATATCGATATTCAGGCGATAATGGATGCCTACCAACTTGGGCCCAACGGTGCTTTAATCTTCGCAACAGATCTCATCGCTACCCGATTTCAAGAGATTCAAGATGATATAGATTCACTAGCACCTGATTATGTGATTATAGACACACCGGGCCAAGTAGAGCTCTTCGCGTACCGTAGTAATGGGCCGTATATAGTGAAGAATATCAGGTGTGATGAACGTGTGATTCTATTCCTCTTCGACTCCATGCTCGTCTCCACACCCGTAAACTTCATATCGATAGCTTTACTCGATGCTTCGATACAGCTTCGCCTTCGCGCACCTCATATCCCTCTACTATCTAAGAAGGACTTGGCAGGTGATAATTGGAAGAAGATTTTGAAATGGGCATCGGACCGTGCAGCTTTAGAGAGTGCTATAAGGGAAGAAGCATATGCCGATAGCTACTTATTGGGCAGTAGCATATTGAGAGACTTGGCACGCATAGGCTTCTCCTACGAGTTAATCCCCGTCTCAGCAGTAACACGTGAAGGTATGGTAGAGCTCTCAGCAGTACTTACACGCATATTTAAAGGCGGGGAAGAAGTTGAAGATTGATTGGCCATTTAATCTTACACATCAATATTCTCCATTACCAAGCCAGTTCTTAATTACATAGATGAGTTTTATACAGCACAATAGATCTAATAATCTAGTTTAGCACCTTCTCACATTCTTAATTCTATATCTTTTTATTGCACGTTACGGAATAATAATTGAGGGCCCGTAGCTCAGCATGGACAGTTTAAATGAAGTCTAAAGCATCGGCCCTCTAAGCCGGTGGTCGTGGGTTCAAGTCCCACCGGGCCCGCTATCATTAACAAATTATATTCAACTTCACATATCTCGTATGTTTGTGTCACTCTATTTAATGGTATTTAACGCCACATAGTAAGCTATATATATAGTTATAATTTGATTGCTTTTTGATCTTTCATGTTCGATTCAAAAATAGGTTTAGGAAAGCTTCTTTACTATTCTAGTTTA
>JANXEG010000066.1 GCA_025058425.1 Nitrososphaerales archaeon | reverse complement strand
ATCTAACGGGGATACGAGAGCGGTATGGGCGTCTAAACCAAGGGGGAAGGCATGAATCTTCTTACCATTAAGATCCGACCACTTCTTATACTTGTCCAGATTCCTATCAAGAATCGCGAGTGTAACTTCTATTGTATAAGCCCAGAGGGTCTGGACCGGCATCCTCTTTGCTTCCGCTTTGAAGTCCTTGAACCTCTTTTCGAAACGGTACATCTCGGTGAAGCCGATATCTGAAGTGTAGCAACCGTCCAATTCGCCCTTTGCGTAATTCTTCATACTCGCCACCGCACCAGGTGTTGGTATCACGGTGATTTCGTAACCTCGCATGTACCTGTTCAAGAGCGTGGCTATTCCGACGAGTGCTTTATGCCCCATCGTGCCAACAGAAGATGTCCCCCAACTGAACCTCTTCACTTGTGTAGGAGGTGTGGGCGAGGGTGAGGGTGTTGGTGTAGGAGAAGGAGTAGGAGAAGGTGAAGGTAAAGGTGCAGGCGTTGGAGTAATCGTCATGGTGACGGTCTTTGTTACAGTAGGTCCCGATAAGGTCTCGGTGATTGTCCTCGTAACAATTTCTTTAGCTGGTGGTAAAGATGCGTAGTAAGAAGCGACACCACCACCAGATATCGCTGCGCCTACGATGAAAGAGCTAAGATACTTTAAGTATTCTCTTCTTGATAATTTACTCTCTTCTGATGGCATGAGAGACCATACTACGGTGGATTATTTAAATTTAAGCTCTAAAAGTGGATCGCCTTGAGATTTTAATGGAACCGATATAACCGATATAGAAGATCATGTAGGAATCTATCGTCATTGCTGTAGCTAATATAACCAATACAAAAAATACCTCCTCACAACCATCTTTTAGGGATATTCTTTAGTGTCCATTACATCGATCAGGCCCTTCCTTACCTCTTCCAGAGAGGATTCGGCATTGGCAACACTCTCACCCCATCCTAAGATAAAGCCACAGTACGGCCCCCTCCTCCTGATCTTGAAGGGCGGTGCCAAGACACCATCCAGAGAGTAAGCCCTTAGGAGCCCCTCTCTATTCACATCCTTCATGTAAACCTTTGAAAATGATGCGTAACCATGTGTGTTGAACCTTTCTGGCAACTCATTATTCACGATAGAGTTTAATATCAGGGATGCGGGATTTTCACTACCTACAAACCTCAAGCCTACGTAAGATACCGTTAGGCGAGGGTTCACCTCCATTATTACAGGCCCGTCTGGTGAGAGGATTAAATCCACACCTACATAACCCCGAAGTCCTGAAATTAAATTTACAACATATTCACTCATTCTTAGGGCAGATTCACCATGCTCATGTATAAAGGGTACCATACCACCCATGTAACTGGGACTTTCATGAAGTACTATTCTCTGGAGATTCAAAGTCAGAGCCTTGCAACCTTTACTATTACAGATCAAACTCACACTCGCCGGGATACCGTGAATAAACTCTTGAATCAAGTAATCCTCACTGCTCGAAGCACTCTTTACCCGATCGAATGCGTATTCGACTCGATCGTAATCATTCACTATAGTTAAGCCGGAGCAACCTACACCATCTATGGGTTTAAACACGACTGGCAGACCTATATCCTTCACAACCCTGTAAGCAGAATTCAACCCATCGACAAATCTACACCTCTTCGTGTTCGGAATTCTGATCCGGGCCTTTCTTAAAGATTCGTACAATTCACCCTTATCGGAGCATAGACGTATAGCCTCTGAAGAACTATTCAACAGAATCGTGGGTAGGGATTCGACCATCTTTACAAGGTTGAATAGCGTACCTTGAGATTCTGGTGCTATGATGAGCGAGGCATCCGAATACTCTATTGCTTTCAAGATCGTCTTTTCGAACCCATCGCTGGATGAAACCGTTAGAATTTTATCGGCCTTGATGGGAGGGTTGAATTTCGCTATCCGATGATCGAGGATCGTTATAGTCGTATGGCCAGCTTCTTTAAAGTCTCTCAATATCGATGTGAGCATCGCGTAGCCTTCACTCAAGATGCTGGTATCGATAGGTTTATCGAGAAAGCCACCTCCTGAAATGTATTCGAATATAGCAACCTTCATATCTCTAAACCTCATAATTCATTCATAGTATATTGAAGATCGTGTCCGTTATAGATATTATGCGAGGCAAGGCTGTGCATGCGATCGGTGGGAAGAGGGATGAGTATCAACCGATAAGGAGTCCGATCTGTGCCACATCGAACCCCATCGATATCGCAAAGGTATTCAAGGATCTCTTCAATCTCGATGAATTGTATGTAGCGGATCTCGATGCGATCATGGGTAGAGGAAGCAATCTGGGCATCATTAGTAGGATATGCTCTGAAGTAGGTATGAAGGTTATGTTAGATTCTGGCATCAATAATGCTTCACATGTAGATGAAATATTCGATGCGGGTGTGAGTAAATTAGTATTAGGCACAGAGAGTATGACCACAATCAACCATTTAAGAGATCTGATAGGAAGTTTCGGTGGTGAGCAAATAGTACCATCGATCGATGTAGTAGATGGTAAAGTGATTTCGAAGTGCATGGGTTTAATGGGAGAGAGGCCAGCAAGGGTAGCTATGAAATTAGAATCGATGGGTGTAGTGGAGTTGATCCTTTTGGATATATCGAGAGTAGGTACGGAGAGGGGTGTGGATATGGGCTTAGTGAGAGAGGTTGTGAATGCGGTAAGGGTTCCAGTATTGGTTGGAGGGGGTATAAGAAGTTTAGATGATATACTGTGTCTAAAGAAGGAAGGTGCTTCAGGGGTGCTCGTAGCTACAGCACTGCACAAAGGGGCTTTAACGAAGGATGATATAGAGAAGGTTATGAAGGTTTAACTTTATGCTCAAGCCCTTCTACCTGTACCCAGCTACCGATGAATAGATCCTTCTCCTTCGGCCTTTGAATGAGCCTTGCAGAAGCACCTTCATCGATCTGATAGCGATAACCTCTTACTATAGCCACAGGTATCCTTTCGTCAGCGTTGCCCATGATCAGCTCCGCGGCCGAGGCCAATTCATCGGCAATAGCTATCATCTTCACCCGCAACCTTCTACCGAAGATATCGTTCTTGCCTCTTAGATCCAAGATTGGAGAGATGCCCGAGATACCTATCGCCACATTCACATAACCTCTTCTAAATGGGCGGCCGGTGGTATCGGAGATTATTACAGCCACATCACAGTTCGTAAGCTCCTTTATACGCATCCTAATTTTGTGGGCCGAATGGTCGGGATCGATAGGGAGTAATGTTGCTTCATCCATATTCGAAACATTCGATAGATCGACACCAGAGTAAGGGTAGATCCATCCCAACTTCGTCTCTGTGATGAAGTGGTTCTTCATAACTCTAATCAGCGATCTAGCCTCCTGTAAGGCCAATTCTATGTATTGAGGGGGTTTTTTGGTCAATTTTGCAACTTTGTATGCGAAATCTCTAGGCTTAACACTCTTCAAACTTACTATGCGGCCCTCAGCCTTTGAGACGATCTTCTGGCTCACTACGACCACATCGCCATTCATCAAAGGCGTCCCTTGAGATCTAGCCGCTTCACATATCAAAAGCCCGAGATCGTCACCCGGCTTTATCAAAGGGATATCCTTTACGCCTATCACGTGTATAATACGTAGATCTGATCGGTCTTCATCGAGGCTCATCTTTTCAACCTTTTTATCACACACTCTACGATCTTACCCGCTATATCAACCTTCGTCACGGACTGTAAACCTCTGAACCCCGGTTGGCTATTGATCTCATTTATAAAGTATCCATCTTTAGTCTCCAGTATATCTACACCAGCTACTATACATCCTAAAGCCTGAGTCGCTTTGACCGCCAACTCTTCAACATCCTTCGAAGGCTTATAAGGTATGGGTTGGGCACCTTGGCTGATATTCGTCTTCCAGCTCTCCGATCTCCTATACATAGCTGCTATAACTTCGCCATCGACGACGAAGGCCCTGATATCACGATTACCATGAGGTAAGAACTCTTGTGCGTAAAGCACGTTACGATTGTAATGGAGGGCATTGAAGATCCTCCTCGCGATTTCAAAATCGCTCACTCTGCAGATGCCCATACCACGAGAGCCGAAGAGCGGTTTTAATACGACATCGCCACCAATCTCGTTAAAGGCTTCCAGCATCTTCTCAGGGTTTTCACTCACGACCGTCCTCGGTACTGGTATACCATGCTCCTCCAAGATACTCAGTGAGTGATACTTGTTGACCGCCCTCTCGATGGCGAGGGGTGGATTCACTATCGTTACACCACTCCTCTCCAACTTGTGGAGGAAGTCGAGCCGAAAGATGATTTCATCGAGAGAGCCTCTGCCGATCGGTCTAACGATTACCCCTCTCACTTCTGAGATGAAATCTTCGTGGTTACGTACGGAGATGTATGGCTTGAAGCCTACACGTGCTATCAGGTCGGAGAATGAAAAGCACACGGGTTCGATGTTACGTTCGATCATGGCCTTCACTATCCTCGCTGAACACCATGAATTTTGATTTCTTGTCAGAAGGCCGAGCTTCAAGGTCAATTAGATAAGAGTATCGTTTAGGTATATTATCATATCGAATACTTAACGAATCGAAATTAAAGAGAAGGCTAAGAAATTAGATCATTTCAGATGATCGATTCTGCACGAATTATACCATAATGTATCGATGGAGAGATTAAGAAAAAAGAGGGATGAGATAACGTTCAGACTCGATACGATACCGATACCCATTTGAAATAAAATTTGGGGGTTTGAATATTTGAATAGGTATTAGGTATTAAGTGTTAGCCACTAGCTACGGATGGTCAGGTTTATAGATCTCTTCAGAATCTCTGGATTGATCTTACCATAGGTAAATATCCTTCCAGTCTTTGTATTATTCACAGTCACTACAGCGGGTGCGAATAACATCGGATCGATCTTGTAAAAGTCGAAGCCTGCTTCCTTGAAGATTTCGTAAAATGGCCTTCCATACGCACTTGAAGATGATGATGGTGCTTTCTCTAGAATCTTTACCAATTCTTCCTCGTTATCATACTCCACCTCGTAGTACGTTGTACATCCATAGAGGAGCATATCGTTTGTGCGGCCCATCGCCTGGGCGAACTTTGGATGTATCGGTGCGATGGGAGCTTGGCCGAAGCCACATTTTATCTTACTCAGATCCATGCCGAGCTCCATAAATTTGTGCAATCCGGCCTCGATCGATCTACCAGATATCTGTACAGAGCCGGCGATGCTCGATGTCGGTGCCACTACTGCATATACATTCTTCGGCTCAACCTTACACTCCTTCGCTATATACTCGATGGCTTCTGGGGTCGGTTTTTCATTGGCTTCTAAAACGATTATGGCAACGTTCGATTCATCTTTATACTTGATCTTCTCATACAATTCTTTAGGCTTTAATGATAGGGCTCTTGCCGGGCCCGAGCCCATCGCAAAGTACTTTCCCACAGATATCCTCCAGCCCGCATATTGGGAGCCGAGTAGTGCGATCGATGGATAGTCACTGGCCACACAGATCGTTGGTAAGATCAATCCATCGTAGTTGGCGAGTGTCAATGAAACCTCTGCCAAACCTCCCAAGCAGATCTCGGTCATATACTTACCAGCCAAGTAACCTCCCTTTGCATTGATACCCGCATCTATGATTGTAGCACCATTCTCAGACTTCTCCACGATTATATTCAATTCGACCTTCTTCTCGATCATCTCTTGAACGATCTTCAATGCGAGTGCATTTACACTAACATTCATACTCATACTCATCACCTACGGTATATACTGCTCGTAACGTTTTAAATGTTGATTCTTATTCACACTTATAAATAGGTTTCCTCTGCCATCCTCTACATAATCGCCATTGAATAGGTAGAATGGGCCAGATATTCTATCACCATCTATCCTCACACTACCTCTAATCTCCTCGATTCGAAAACCGGGCAGTATCGATGGTATGTAGCCCAGTATTACGATCCTACCGCCCTTCATGCCAGCCCCAGCCCTACCACCACAATCGCCCGATACCAATATAGATCCACCTTGCATATGGGGGCCTATAAAGATCCCGGCATTGCCCATGATCTTTACGGTGCCGTTCTTCATCCAACCACCCACCTCATTCGCTGCATTACCATGCACGATTATCGTACCACCCTCCATACCACTCCTAGCGCCACGGTAAGAGGAGGCGAGGAAGTCACCAGCATTGCCCATGATCTCGATCAAACCTCCCTTCGCACCCACACCAGCCCAAGGCCCAGCATCACCATTGACCATTATCACACCCCCACGAATACCTTCACCCACGTATAGGCCTGCAGGACCATTCACCACGATCTTACCGTTCGACATATCCTTGCCGATCCTCCTCGCCTTCGATAGATCCCCATTGATTATAATATTCGTCTCGTTCGCTGTCGATCCAGCCTCACCCTTTACATCGAAGACTTCACCGAGAGATACCTGTTTATTCCCTCTCCACAGCTTCAGTGAAGAAATCTCATTGATAGATCTTCCGGCGAAGTTATCTGGCGAAATTACCGATGCATCCAACGGTACTTTAAGGTTATACTTGAGTGTGAGAATTATTTCGGCCATCATGATCA
>JANXEG010000065.1 GCA_025058425.1 Nitrososphaerales archaeon | reverse complement strand
AAGAATTTGAGAAAGCTATGCAAAAGATCGATTATATCGTAAGTACCTCACCATTTCTCGGTGATACAGAGCTTTACTGTGATTTGATTCTACCTGATCATACATACTTAGAGAGGTTGGATCTCACAGAACACTATCCGGGCCTTGGCTTTCCACAGATAAGTGTAAGGCAACCGGTCGTCCAACCTTTATACAATACTATGAATTTCGGGGATCTTCTTATAACTCTCGCCCACAAGATTGGAGGGTCTGTCGAGAGATCTATACCTTGGAATTCTTATGAAGAGTATTTGAAGTTCAGAATTCAAAGGATTTGGGAGCGTAAAATAGGTAGGGTGGCTATGAAGCCATTAATCAACTTTAGAAGCTTCGATGAATTTTGGAGCGCTCTACTTAAGTATGGCTTCTGGAATAATCCTCCCTATAAGCACTTTTATGATTGGAGTTTTCAATTTAAAACACCTACTGGTAGATTCGAGTTCTATTCAAACACGTTAAGGAATGAATTGATGAAGTTTGTACGCGAAGTAGCGAGGAGGGAGCGTTTAGATGAAGAGAGTGCTCTTCTTATGTTGAAGAAGAGATGGGGGCTTAGCGGTGGTGATACATTTTTAATACATTATGAGCCTCCTCAATACATACCTAAAGAATCCTCAGCGAGTAAAGATGAATACCCATATCTCCTCATCTCCTTCAAGACGATGTTACATGCAGAGGGTAGAGGAGGTAATGTGCCATACCTTCAAGAGCTCCATGGATGGGTCTACCATAGAACCGCTTGGAAGACATGGATACAGATCAATCCGAAGGATGCGATCAAGCAGGGCATATATGATGGAGATATTGTATGGGTGGAGTCATCCAAAGGTAAGATCCGTGCAATAGCCAAAGTCTGTGAAGGTATCATGCCCGGTGTAGTCGCTATGCCCTTTGAACAGGGCCACTTAAGCTATGGGCGATGGGCGAGTGGTAGAGGTGCGAATCCGAATAAGATAATCTTAAATATGAAAGATAGTTTAGTAGGAACACCAGGATACTTCGGTACACGTGTTAAGGTCTACAAATCTAGTTGAGGTAAGGTGAGTAATCATGGTCAGATGGGGCATGGTGATCGATTTGGATAAATGTGTAGCATGTGGTGCTTGTGTTGTAGCCTGTAAGCAGCAGAATAATGTCCATCCATCTTTTGAAGAAGAGTATGATTCATTTAGAGTTACGAGATGGATGGATCTCTTAGTCATTAAGGAAGGCGAGTATCCTGATGCATATACTCTAGTGATCCCTAGACCATGTATGCAATGTCAGATTCCATTATGTGTGAAATTCTGCCCTGTCGGTGCAACTTATAAGCGCGATGATGGTATAACGATGCAAGATTACAATCGATGTATAGGCTGTAGAGCATGTATGGCAGGATGCCCTTACGATGTTAGAAGTTTTACATGGTTTGATTATTCAAAATTAAATCGCCCGAGCACATTGAAGTTATCTGAAAATCCAGATATAGACCCACCACCAAAAGGTATCGTTCATAAATGCATATTCTGCTACCCAAGGTTGGATAAACTCAAGTATTATTTAGAAAGGAAGGAAGGACCGAAGATCATTATGAATCGGGTGGGAGATTGGGAGGAAGAGGCTGAGTTAAAAGGTGTTGATAAATTGAATTACATTTGGGGTAAAGCGATAAATTTACTCATGTTAAAGCTTTTAGAGAGAGGTGACGATCAAATCGAAATTCAAGAACATTTTTGGGATGATTTTGAACCTAGTGATTTTCAATTCCTTCCAGCATGTGTTCAAACATGCCCCTCAAGAGCGATAATCTTTGGCGATTTAAGCGACTCTGAAAGTTTGGTATCAAAACTTTCTAAAGATACCAGAGCATTTCGCCTTTTAGAGGATAAAGGGACTATGCCTTATGTGATATACCTTACTCAAGAACGTAGAAAGATTTTGAGAGAGTGAGAATATGTCTAAAGAGATTATCAAAGAAAAATTAGCGAGACCGATCATTTATACTTCTAAAAGATACTATATAGCTATTACAATTGTGATGATTCCTATTTTATTAGCGATCTTTGCTTATTCTATACAATTGATTTTAGGTTTAGGTGTGACTGGGTTGAGTACTACGATCTTCTGGGGCATGTATATTTCTTCATTCGTCTTCTTCATAGGTATTAGTCATGCAGGTACACTAATCTCAGCAATCTTAAGAATTACAAAGGCTGAATGGAGAAAACCCATCACTCGTATGGCAGAGGCTATAACAGTTTTTGCGTTAATATTAGCAGTAGCACAAGTAATAATCTTTGATTTAGGTAGGCCAGATAGAATTTTACATGCTATAATCTTTGGTAGACTTCAATCACCTATGGTATGGGATCTCTTCTCGATAACCACGTATTTTATTGGAAGTGCAGTATTTTTGTATACAGCGATGGTTCCGGATTTTGCTCTCTTTTTAAATTATGAGAAGTTGCCTAGATGGAAAGCTAGAATGTACAGAGTCTTCTCATTGAATTGGAGAGGGACCGAAGAACAGTATGAGAGGTTGAGTAAAGCGATAAAGGTAATGGCGGCTTCTATAATACCTATCATGGTTACAGTTCATACTGTAGTCTCTTGGGTCTTTGCGATGAGTATTAAACCGGGTTGGCATAGTACAGTATTCGGTCCATACTTCGTAACAGGTGCGATATATTCAGGAATAGGTGCTGTAATTATCGTTGCATGGCTTTATCGCAAAATATTCCAAAGTGAAGAGTATATAAAGTATGAGCACTTCGCCTATCTCGGTTGGCTTCTTTTTAGCCTCGATCTCGCTTTAATCTATATGACTGCTAATCACATTGTGACCGATTATTATGGAGGCAAAGTGGAAGATGTAGCTTTGATAAATAGCCTTATGTTCGGAGAATGGGCACCTATCTTTTGGTTTTACATTATCATAAACATAGTTATCCCCTTAATTATCTTGCCTATTGTACTCCTTTACAAAAAATCATGGGTGATTAACGGAACATTTTTGGCATCGATTCTCGTTAATGTCGGAATGTATATAGAAAGATATTATATAGTGGCTTCAACTCTTTCAATAACACTCTTACCATATCCGATAGCTAGGTATACACCAACATGGGTTGAACTCTCAATACTCATTGGATCCTTATCCTTATTTGTTCTATTCTACTTAATCTTTATCAAAATCTTCCCGCCAATATCTGTATGGGAAGTTGAAGAGTTAGATACGATAAAATCTTCAAATATTGGCTTTAATCCATATAAAGCATCAAGAGTAACACCCTTAGCTTCAAGTATACCTATTTGGTTACTGATGGTGGTAATAAGTGCTTACTTCGTACTTCTTTATATAATCTCTAGAGCGATGATATCTCCAGTAAATACCCAAGAAGGTTTTATCGCTTTCAATCAAGCGTTTGTTATAGGCATAGGAAGCCTAGTGACGATTGCTTTGACTTGTGGCTGGATCGCAATAGGATACACTATATACCAACTATACAAGATCTCAAAGGTTTGATGGTGATTACCTTGATACCATTCGAAGAAATCGCTGCTCCTGCTATGGTTCTAATACATTTAGCTGCATTCTCAATAAGTGTTATACTTTGGCTTTTTGGTATGGCATTAACGATCACAATTAAGCAGAATATTGTAGATAGAGAAACAAAAGTATGGATCGCTTTAACATTTTTAGTAGGTTGGGTCATAGCTGTTATCGGACTCTTCACCGCAAGTCTTACATACCCTGCATTTAGAACATATGTAGATCCAGAACTTAGAGCTATTGATCCATTTACAGCACTTCTTTTCGATCTTAAAATATGGTCTATAGTGATTGGTTCATTAACAGGTGCAGGCACGATAGCTATAGCATGGGGTATGGAGAGTAAAAAAGAGGCCCGTATAACATTTATCTTAGCATTAATAACTATAATAATGATAATCTTGAGCGCATTGTTCGCTGTTTTAACAGGGGTGAAGGCTTACATCTAGTGGTGAAGAGTATGGAGATAATTAAGCATGATTTGGTAATAGTTGGTTCAGGATTGGCCGGTCTTAGAGCAGCGATCGAAGCTTCAAGATTTAGTAAAGGTAAACTCGATATAGCGATCGTAACTAAAACACAAGCTCTTCGCGCCCATTCCGTATGTGCAGAGGGAGGGACAGCTGGCGTGTTAAGAATTGAAGAAGGGGATAGTCTTGAACTTCATGAGTGGGATACTGTTAAAGGTGCAGACTTCCTTGCCGATCAGGATGCTGTAGAGCTCTTCGTTAAGCTCCTTCCGAATGAACTTATACAACTTGAACATTGGGGGATTTTATGGAGTAGAAGGGAGGATGGCAGAATTGATCAGAGACCTTTTGGAGGGCACAGCTTCCCAAGGGCTTGCTATGCTGGTGATTATACAGGCTTCGCTGAAATGCACACACTATACAATACACTTCAAAAGTATGATAATGTGAAGCTCTATGAAGAATGGTTTATGACCTCATTAATTATTGAACAAAATAGATTCAAAGGTATCACGGCTATTGAGATGAAGACTGGTAATATGTACGCAATAAAAGCAAAAGCGGGAATAATAGCAACGGGTGGTGCTGGAAGACTTTACAGCTTCACAACCTATTCACATACTACTACAGGCGATGGACAGGCTATGGCTTATAGAGCCGGCATACCTTTAAAGGATATGGAGTTTATTCAATTCCATCCTACAGGCTTGGTCCCTTCTGGTGTTTTGATTACTGAAGGAGCGAGGGGTGAAGGAGGTTATTTATTAAATAAGGAAGGGGAGCGATTTATGAAGAGATACGCACCAAAACTTATGGAGTTAGCGCCTAGAGATATCGTATCAAGAAGTATAATGACAGAGATTATTGAAGGGAGAGGATTTAAGAGACCGGATGGTTTAGATTACGTGCACCTTGATATTAGCCATCTCGGTCGTGAGAAGATTTTAGAAAGGCTCATGGCGATAAGAGAGTATGCGATAAGACTTAATGGTATAGATCCAATATATGAACCGATACCTGTAAGGCCTGCTACTCATTACACCATGGGTGGTATCCATACAGATACATATGGTGCAACACCTGTGCAGGGTTTATGGGCAGCTGGCGAGGTTGCATGTGTTAGTATTCATGGAGCGAATAGACTCGGTACTAACTCAACCGCTGAATGTTTAGTCTATGGCGCACTTACGGGTAGAGCTGCAGCCGAGTATGCTCTTTCTCAACATTCACAATCAAATATACCCTTAGATTTGGTTCAAATAGAAGAGAAGAGAATATTCGATGAAGTTTTGGGTAAAGAAGGTGGAGAGAATCCATTTGAGATTAGAGAAGAGTTAAGAAACCTTATGGATAAAAAGGTCGGTATCTTTAGAACCGAGAATGATCTTAAAGAAGCAGTAAGAGAGATTCGAAATTTGAAGATGCGCTTTAAGAATATCAAAGTTGAAGATAAGAGTAGAGCGTATAATACAAATATTACAGGGGTACTTGAAATCGAGTGTATGCTCGACTTGGCTGAAGTTGTTGCTCTAAGTGCTCTTGCTAGAACTGAGTCTCGAGGTGCTCATTATAGGCTCGATTATCCACACAGAGATGATGTGAATTGGTTAAAACATACATTAGCATACTATACACCCGAGGGGCCGAAGCTCGATTATATACCTGTAAGGATTACAAAATGGTTACCGATCGAGAGAAAGTATTGAGGTGAGGTTAGCATTGAATATTGAAAAGGAAAAGCACATCGTCGCTAAGTATCCTAAACGTTACAACTTAGAGAGATATATGTTCTTTATTCAAAGAACGACTGGTTTATTTTTAGTTGCTTACTTCTACATTCATATCTTTATCTATAATCAAAGGATCGATGCAACTCTCTGGGCAGCGATTAGAACTGCCTTTGGTAATCCGACGATTTATCCAGTAAGCCTTATCTTCGTAACACTTACTCTAATTCATGGAGCGAATGGTATAAGATTAATTCTCACCCAATTAGGGTATTTCATCGGAAAGCCCAAGCTACCCGTTTATCCTTACCCTCCATCATCGATCGGAAGGGCCCAAAGAGCCATCCTTTTCATTCTGATGGGTCTCGCCTCTACCTTCATAATAATAGCTTTGATAGAGTTTCTCTTCTTTGTGAGGTGAAAGCTTTGAGAGAATCGACACTCTGGATCGTCGAATTGATCGCTCTAATAGTAATGATAATTACACTACCTATCCATCTCGTCAACTTCTCAAGTTTAATAACGGGTCCGGGTTACGCTGTAGCTATGAGTTATGAAGAAGTCGTAGCGAGGGCTAAGAATTTGACATATGCCATTTCCTCTATATTGCTGCTGGGCGTTATAATATACCACTCGATGTATCGAGTGAGAAACATAATCTGTGAATTGCCTTTAAGTAAAAGATTTGAGAGGCTCGTTTCTCTATCATGTATACTCATCGGTTTAGTAGCATTTCTCTATAGTACTTATATGACGATCGTTGCATTTCTGGTGTGAGTAAGATGGATGTGACCTTTAAAATCCATAGATTCGATCCAAGCAAAGATTTAACACCATACTATAAAGAGTATAAAATAAAGATCGATAGAGGTACAACGGTCTTAGAGGCGCTTCTTTACATCAAAGAAAGATTGGATAACTCCTTAGCAATTAGATATTCATGTAGGAT
>JANXEG010000064.1 GCA_025058425.1 Nitrososphaerales archaeon | reverse complement strand
GTCAGATAGGACTTTTTGATTCTTCTCTACGCATTGTGGGTATATATAAAGAAGTTATCCTGCGCCTTAAAGTCTTCTTTCCACTACAGTAGTAAGTGTGATGCAGATTGGGGATATCTATAACTCTCTAAATATCTCGAAAAAGTCATTAACAAAATAATATATTGTAGCTAACCTAAATACTTATCTAAGCTAGGTTTCTCTCCTTAGGTTTCTCCCATAGGTTTTTAACTAAAAAATCTAACTCAAATCTTTAAGTTCGTAGACAAACAACGTTGTTTGTTCATGCGAAAAATTTGCTTTTGTTTAAATTGTTTAAATATTTTTTACGATTTGAAATATGTTTAATAAGAACAAAAACATTCTTAGTATTAAAGGTCATGAAGGGACTTTTCATTTAGCATTAAATGATAATTATGGTGAATTACCATGACCCCACATAGTGATACTTTAAAATTTGGAGATTATGGAGCCAAAGATTATTGGAAGAATAAAATTAACAGTTGGACAGGTAGCGGTTTTTTAAAAGAAGATAATCATATAAGTGAAAAGGTGAATTGTTAATTGGTCTCAATAAAGGACTCAATAGATAAAAGGGGATAAAGATGACAGATCTCTCTAAGCTAAATCTACCTCAAAAGGATAAGGCTTTGCTTGAAAGTATGGGTTTCGATAGCTTAGAGAAGATTGCCGTTTCCTACAGTATCATCTGGTATTAGTTTAATAATTGTCTGTATAACATTCTCCTTCCTCTTATATACTTGCCACTTAAGATTCTCGAATACATCTTGATTAACACGACCTTTTAGCTTCTCAAGTATTATGTAATCTTCTATCACTTGAGAGATCAACATGTCTATCAATTCATGCTTTATAGTTCTTCGAGCCTCATCTATTTCTTTCTCATATACATAAACTATATTGTCATTAACCTCGCCCGATAGATTAACACTATCATTCGGTAACCATTTAAGCTTTAACTTCTTCATATTTAATGCACGCTTCGCATTTGTGAAGAATTTAACGAGCTCAACTTTACCCTCCAATTACACCACCCTCCTTACCACTATCTTTCCTGAAGGTAGTATTGTTTGAATATCCCATCCATCAGCGAGATAATCTTCGAGCTCATCTTCACTCACGATCTTTTTTGGATCACTATTTTCCTTGGCTTTGAATATCTCTATCTTCGTTGGCTCTATACCAAGTTCTTTACATATTACCCTCACGATAGACTCATCTTCACTATAGCCTGACTCCTTCATCTTTGCAACCCTTACCTCCATATCATTAATACCAAGCTTTTGAATCAAATAACTCCTAACATTCGGCTTTGATAAATCTAATACACCACTCTCTACCATGGTTCTAAGTGTGGTGAATTCTGGATCCTCCTTACTAGGTCTCTCGACCGTCTCAAGGTATTGTTCACATCTTTTGTAAGCTGCTCTCATCTCTTCTATCATATCTGGAGGTAATCTTCCCTTATTCGTTGAATATCTTGCTTCAATATCTCCCTTATGACCCATGAAGAATTGTCTCCATGGATGTGAAATCAGTCCTTTTGCCTCAGCTATATCGAATGCTGTATCACAGTATGATCGAAGCACGTAAGGCCTCCAATCGAAGCCAGCACTTTTGATCGCCTTCTTCACTTCCCATGTAACTTTCGTTGTACGTAAGAAACTCAGCTTACTAGGCCTCTCATGACCCACAAGTGCACTATCACTGTTCAACTCTTCACCCCTCCTTAACCTCAACTCAAGATACTCTTTTACGTACTTGCAGCCTTCTTGAGGTAAAAAGGTGAAGTATTGGTGCCTCGCTTTACTTAATGTCTTTCTTACAATAATCATTGCAGGAATCTTTTCAAAGATCACTTTCCCATTCTCAATCTTAAGCTCAGGCAGATCTCTCAACCTGATACCATCAGTACCTAGATAATTCCCTATACTTTCAGGTCTGATTCCAGAGAATGCCATGAGTGTAGCTATTACTCTTGCTCTTGCATCACAATGCCTCAATATCGTTCCAAGCTCTTCCTTACTTGGAACTCTCTCCTCCACATAATCTTCAACTGGTAACCTGATCTTCCTATCAAACCTTAAGCCAAAATGAGCGAGCCATGACTTGATCGTTATGAGATTGTTTCTCACTTGTGCAGGCTTCTCTCTTTTAAGAGAAGAATCTACAAAGTCCAATATGAATCTATCGAAGCCTTCAGGATCAGCCCTCTTTAACTCTATGAGTGAATTAGGAGTATGACCAGTAGCTTCACAAAAACGTCCTAACCTCCTCAACCTCTCCTCAGCAGTAATCACACTACCTCTAGCGAGGTTATTATACCACCTGCGAACATCCGGATCATTTAACAGATGCTTATGTTTTGACCTTGCCAACACTTTTAGCTAAGCTATCTGTTGTATTTAAACTTAATTAAAGGTGCGGTCGCCGGGATTTGAACCCGGGATCACCAGCTTGGAAGGCCTCCATGCCGTTTTGGCTTGATGTCCTAGACCAGACTAGACGACGACCGCACCTCTTCTCGACCCCTTCAGGGATTACAAACATCTTAAAATTACTTATAAGGGATATTAAAGTTTAATCGATGTCGTTTTCAAACTCTCTTCTACATATTAGGCTCTCTTTCATAATTCTTTACGAGGGTTCAATCATTGGTGTCTCCTCTTCTATAAAGTATGGGTGAATTTGAAGATGAAGATGAAGGAGCAGATATGTATTAAGCTACAAAGGACAAACCATCAAAGAATCTATATAAAGAATCAGATCAGTTCAATTTTAACCAATTTAATCTATTTAATCTATTTAACCGATCGTTAGGTGCATTGCTATGTAACCTAGATTAAGAAAGCTCCACACATGCTCCGCTACATAGATCATCGATAAGGTAAACCTTCGCCTTGTAAAGGTCGGAATGTGGTGCCAACCGAGGTAGCGGAATCGATGGCCCCACCTTTTCATCATCAAAAACTCGATAGGGGTGATCACTATTACAACTATCGTAGTAATTATAAGCCAGGTCGTTATGGGTATTTCAATATACCTTGCCGATGCGCCCAGAGCGAGGTAGAGGAACGAATTCTCCAGTACGATCCCTAACTTCTTCCATCCCCTTACGTCCGGGAAATCCTTTGAGGAGTATAGGAGGTATAGAAAGTATCCCACTATAGGTATGAAGGTGTACCACTTTACCACCTTCCAAAAGTCATCTGTAGCCAAAAACTTCAATATCAAGTAGAGTTTTAGGAAGTATTTAGCTGTTGTAGAATTTAGCCAGCTTCAGAAATTCAGAAGGTTAAAAGAGTGCTTTTATGAATAAGGGTTGAGGATGGTCTAAAGACCGATCGTGTAATGTGAAGGGAGTTATCAAGCTATAGATTTAATTTGATACGCCGACCTGTTTCTCATATTCATAAATGATACGTGCTATGACTGTATGTGCTTCGAGGGATAATCTATGTATAGAGTAGAGGCGGTCAAAGTGTGAAGATATATGAGTAGAGAAGTGGCCTCTTGGAAAGCCTCCAACCACTACCGCAGAACCCTCTTTTAAAGAGAGTTCTTTAGCAACCTTTTGGCAATTGGACTCTTCACCGATTCTCGATAAACCTATGACTAAAGGTGGTTTGATTTGAGCCAGGAGCTCTGAAAAGCTCATACGCTCCATTTCGAGTAAAATTTCACTATTCGATTTTATTCTTCTCTGCTTAAAGAGCTGCTCCATCAGACCCTCAAAACGAAAGTACGATTTCGGTAGACGGACCTTTGTACCGATTCGAATCACTACATCATTTATCGTATGAACGTAGACCTTCAATAACCCTAGTAGGTATAGTGGTGTGCTACACGCTTCGAGTAGAGAAAAGTGGACCAGGTCTGGCCTCCCCCTCTTCATCGAATTCTCTAACTTTAGCATAGCTGAGTGATGGTAGCTACGATCCAAGAGGATCTCTCCGGGCTTCTTCCCCTTCTTTGCAGCATGCTTCTTCACAGCGGGATGGTTCCATAACGATTCAGGCACGGTTTCTAAAGCCGCTTCTACAATCAGTAGATTGAGCATGCCATTACTTAATACATGTGATGAATTTAAAAACGATGAGCTGGTGATTCGCTGATTCGTGAAGTTTTTATCATTCACCATCTATCAACCATTTTGTGAAGTCTCTTCGAGCAAGATGGAGGGAATTGGCGAGGCAGAGGGTTGATATCTTGCTAGAGAATGCGATAAAGAATGCTACAATCGATATGAATCTGGCCCAAAGGCAGGCACAGATCGCAAGGCGCATCTGTATGAAATATAACCTTCGACTCCCCTATGAAAAGAGGCAACTCTTCTGTAGAGGGTGTAAAAGGTTCATAATACCTGGTTTAAATGCAAGGGTTAGGTTGAGTAGAAAGATAAAGGCAGTGGTCATCACGTGCATGGAGTGTGGGCATGTGTATCACAAAATTCTCTCGACTTGATTAAGGGATTAAGCTTTGCATATATCATCATATCATCAAAGTTTATAAAACCTAAATAGGTGTAATTATTGGTATCAGACGTTGAGTAAACATGCCTACAGTGTATGATGTCCCTCAAGATATATTGATCAAGAGGTTGGCTGAACAGTTAAAGAAGATGCCGCAGATCAAGCCTCCAGCATGGGCTGCCTTCGTCAAGACTGGGTCACATGCCGAACGCCCCCCTCAGGATAAAGATTGGTGGTATGTTAGGTGCGCATCACTTCTACGTAAATTGTACATCCATGGACCACTGGGATTGAACGATCTGCGCTCGATGTACGGAGGTAGGGTGCGTAGAGGTTTGGCACCCGCTCACCATAGGGATGCTGGCGGCTCATCGATTAGGAAGGCCTTACAACAACTGGAGGCTGTAGGTTTGGTGGCGAAGATCGAAGGAAAAGGGCGTGTATTAACGAATCTGGGAAGGAAGAAACTTGATAAGCTCGCGACTGAAATATTTAAAGAATTGGTGAAGGAGAATCCTTCTTTAGCAAGGTATGCTTAAAGGTGTTAAAGATGGCTGAAGATTATGAAAAAGAATTGGCAGCTTCGCTTCAAGAGCGTAAAAAGCAATTGATACGTTTGAATCTATTACGAATCGCACTTACACCAGAAGCCCGTCAAAGGCTTACCAACGTTAAGATGGTGAGGCCCGATGTTGCGACGATGATCGAAAATCATATCATTCAACTCGTTACTTCTGGCAAGCTCCAAAGACCTATTACAGATGATGAATTGAAGCAGATATTGGCAAGTTTACAACAACCAAAAAGAGAGTTTAAGATCAGGTGGGCGTAAATTTGGCCAAGAACAAACCTTCGGGTGTAAAGAATAGGCTCTATAGCAAGGTAAAACAGAATACTCCAGTCCCCACCTGGGTCATCGTAAAGACCCGTAGAAGGGTTCGTACAAATCCGAAGAGAAGGATGTGGAGAAGAGATAAGTTAAAGATTAAATGATAAGTTATGGTGTAGGGTGAGCTGAATGTCGAAAGAAGAAGAGGAGATTTCACGTATCTATGTAATACCTTTAAGGAGGGCCTGGTTAGCACCCAAGCATAGAAGAGCGATAAGAGCGATCAATCTGGTGAAAGAGTTTGCAGAGAGGCATATGAAAGGTTCTGAGGTGAAGATCGATACCTCTCTAAATGAATTGATCTGGAGTAGAGGTATAAAGAACCCTCCTCGAAAGATTACGGTGAAGATGGTGAAGGATAAAGATGGAGTGGTTACTGTGAGTCTACCCTCAGAGAAGGCTTGATTTCCTGAGTTAAAGTAGCATTAAAATTTATAAAATTTAGATCAATCACAACCCTCATAGGCTCTTCAATAAATAAAAACTCAAATTTTTCCTCAATTGAATATTTATATCTTGTGAACCTTTTATTAACATGGATCGACTAAGGGCCCGTAGCCTAGCATGGATAGGGCGTCGAAGATGAATCTTGCGCAAGCCTTCGGAGCCGAAGGTCCTGGGTTCGAATCCCAGCGGGCCCACTTAAACAGCAATATCCAATTAGCGTAGAGATTACAAAGAGATTACAAACGATCAGAGAATCATGTAATCACTCCTTAAAATCGCTCTTTAAATACTCTTAAATAGTTTGGTTTAAAAGATTTTAGATTAGCTTGAAAAGCCATTTGATGGAGTTACCAAGAAAGATCCTCATCGGTCATGGAGTCTTGAGTGAATTCGGTGAATTCTTAAGGAATTTAGACTTGAATGGGAAGGTCCTGATCGTTTCTGGTGAGCATGTGAAAGAGATAGCGGGCGATCGGGTCGAGGATTCGCTTATAAGTTGTGGTTTTGACCTTTCTTGGTACTGTGTAAAAGAGGCTACGATCGATGAAGTGAATCGAGTTGAGGAATTCGCTAAGGGTAAAGGGATAGATATCATCGTAGGTCTGGGCGGGGGGAAATCGATCGATGTAGCGAAGCTCAGCGCATCGAATATGAACCTCCCCTTCGTGAGTGTACCTACAAGTGCCTCCCATGATGGAATTTCTAGCCCGTTCGCTTCCATCAAAGGTTTAAACCGTCCCTATTCAATAATCTCACGACCTCCCATAGGCATACTGGGAGATATAGAGATTATTAAAAATGCTCCGAGGAGGCTTTTGGCCAGTGGTTGTGGCGATCTAATATCGAAGATTACAGCTGTAAAGGATTGGGAGTTGGCAAGAGATTTAAGAGGGGAATACTTCGGTAAATACTCTGCAAGTTTGGCTAGGATGAGTGCAGATATTGTGATAAAGGAGTCTGAAAGTATAGGTAAGGGTTCGGATGAGTCGATAAGGGATGTTGTGGAGGCTCTGATCAGCGCGGGTGTTGCAGCTGGGATAGCTGGTAGTAGTAGGCCCTGTAGTGGTTCTGAGCACCTATTTAGCCACGCCCTATCTATTATAGCACCGAACTGCGGCCTCCACGGAGAAAAGTGCGGTATTGGTACGATCATGATGGCCAAGCTTCATGAAATGGATTGGGAAATTGTGAGGAAATCACTTTTAAATGTTCATGCGCCTACGAGTGCGGTAGAGATAGGTGTGAGTGAGGA
>JANXEG010000063.1 GCA_025058425.1 Nitrososphaerales archaeon | reverse complement strand
GCCCTGTGAAGGTTGAAGAGACGGCACCACGTATCGTCAAGGTTGCAGCATTCGCATCGGAATTGATGAATGTAGGACCCATGGCAGCGGTACCGGGTACGTTGGCAGAGCTCGGTGTTGAGGTTATGATTCATGAAGGCGGTCTGGTAAATCTGATCGAGAATGGAGGGGAGATTTCAGCTCTATCGTTGAAGCCGATTAATGTAGGCATATATGCAGCCCGATCACCACTATCTGGTAAGATCGGTTTTCATTTATCTAGAGATGATTTCCCAATAGGTATAGCTACAAGCTCTGCCACCGTAAGCCATGCTCTGAGTTTTGGAGAGGCGGATGCGGTAGTCATCATCGCAGATTCGGCAGCTATCGCCGATGCCGCTGCAACCGCTGTATGTAATTCTGTTAAAGGTGATGATTGTGAAGCATCTGTACAGTCTGGATTGGAGTTGGCGGAGACCTTACCTTACGTAAGGGGTGCGCTGATCATCCGTGGCAAGTATGCGGGTGTGGTCGGTAGATTGCCTCAACTCGTAAAGTTCGATGGTAGTGTAGATGATATCTTTAGAGCGAGCCTCCACGAAACCTTCCCAGATAAGAGATTCCTTTGATTAAATAATAATAAAATACATACACATACATTTACCATCATCGAGATCGGCATTCTAAGTCGATACACCACGCACACTTTTGATGATTATGATGGGTTAAGGACTTAGTAGAAAGATGCGAATCTAATAATCTAAATATTGCTCAACAATTTATAATTAATAACTTCATCGAAGGTATCGATCATGCCAAGGTTCGTTATTCATAAGCACCAAGCGAGGCATCTACATTGGGACCTTCGGCTCGAGATGGATGGTGTTCTGAAGAGTTGGGCCGTACCGAAGGAGCCACCCTCTGTAACGAATATTAAAAGGTTGGCGATAGAGGTCGAGGACCATCCGATCGATTACATAGATTTTGAAGGTACAATACCCGAAGGCGAGTACGGTGCGGGTACTGTAGAGATCTGGGATGGTGGCGAGTATGAATTGATAGAAAGGGGTGAGAATGTGATAAAATTTGATTTGAAAGGAAGGAGGTTGAATGGTTCTTACAGATTGGTGAGGATGAAGGGGGATCAATGGCTACTCTTCAGAGCAAGGTAGCATCTAATGATAATGATAATGGTATTGATATCATTATGATGATATAATGAATCCATAGAATGGCAACTTCATCAGATCTGAATAGAATATCAAGATGTTGAGTAAGTATTAAGTATGTAGAAAGGGATTCTATAAAATCCTAGATGGGTATTGATGGTTATTTGGATCGATGTATAGAAGTAGCGAATCGCTCTTAAGGTCTAACGTTTTAGAATTAGGGGGTCTGGATATTCTTTAAACTTCGGATTCTTCCATATGAGGTAGAGGGGGTTCAACCGATGGCGCCTTAAGACCTCGGCCATCGCATCCTTATCACCTTTTACTGCCAATGTAACTAGACGCTTACCCCTAAACCTCGGTGCTGAAAATCCTCTGAGTATGATCGCCTTTAATTCCTCGATCTCTTCACTCGATAGATTGTTGATCACATTAAGGTTATACCTTTTACTCCCGAGGAGCTTTAGATCGAAGCCCATCCTCTGAAGCTTTGCGAGAATCTTCTCATAATCTTTATCGACTTCAGTCTCAACGGGTATCATACCAGCCTTCTCAAAGAATGGATTATACTTGGCCATCACAGCGTAGACCTCGATGTAGGGCTTATCGATTAAGGGTAGTGTCTCCTTTACCAGCTTTATCCCTAGACCTATACTACGGTACTTCGGTGCCACTATCACCCTCCAGATCCTCGAGAAGTCTCTATTTATGAGCCTCAACCTCTCCGATATTGGTGTGATATTGTACTGTGGAAGGATCAGATTCCTCGCTCTGATATTCCAGTAGGGAGGGCCGTAGGCTATTACACCGATGATTTCATCATCCATCTTCGCCACGTAGAATCTATTGACGAAGCTCGGTAGTGGTGAATAGCTTCTATAATGGAACTGCTCCAGAGCCTCGTAATCCCTCCTCGAACCCTCGACTATCTTCACATCCCTCAATATACTACATTCCCTCGGCGTGGGTTGAAGGATCTTCACACGAACCTCGCTCCCAAACCTCTTATCTATATAGATATTTGGATTCAGATCCTCGAGCAGATCTCTATGAGTCGTAGCCACGAGTAGCGTCTTCCCCAACCTCCTTGCTACCTTCTGCACACAGTACGCTAGGACCTTCGCCGTAACTCTATCGAGCAAGGCTGTAAAATCATCGAATACCCAAGTCTTTACATTGTGTTGATCCATCATCCACGCAACTCTAAAGCGGTACTTCTGCCCATCCGATAATTCCGAGTATCGGCGAAGGAAGAGGAATGCTTCATTCAAGCCGGCCATGCTCAGAATATTGAGCGCTTCATTGGTATCTCTACCAACGCAATCGATGAGCGGTCTATCTGCGAAGTCTCTGAGTATTATAGGCTCCACCGATCTATCGAGCATCACATCTTTAAATTCTTCATATTCGTTCATCTGCTCCGCCAGCTCCTTGAGGAGTATAGACTTTCCTCCTCCGCTATCACCCGTTATATAGATGATATCGCCTCTGTTGATATCGATGGTGAATCCTTTGTACACATCGAATACCTTCTCTTCATCCACACCAATGCCAAAGATTTCCGAGACCTCTACGGTCCTATCTGTAATGATAGATCGTGTCGAGAAGCACTTATCGACCTTAAAGACCCTCTTCGGTTCCTTTAGTCTGATGAAGAGCCTCATACTGGCATAATCATACCCGAAGATTCTTTACCCCTACTCGCATATACCGCTAAAGCCAGAGCCCATAAGCGATCATCGTGACAATGCTCAGGATGCGAGAATTTAATATGACCATCCTTTGTCAATTCGTACTTTTCGATATTCATCTCAATGATTAGATCTTCATCGTATGGCAACTTTAATTTCGATTCGAGCATAACCTGCTTCAAATAACCCAAAACCTCCTCCTTCTTCTGCATCGTCAATACAACACCCTCAATATTCTCTATACCCGCATTCCTCATATCCTCCACAATATACTCACCTACACCACTCTGATCCACACAGATCCTATGGAATATCTTCCACCGCTCCGATAGTATCTTCATATAGCCTATCACTGAAGCGTAAGGGGTATCGAGCTCGAACCTCTTCAGATGTACCAGCTTAAGTGGATAATCCTCGTGAAAGTGATCCTTCTCCAGTACCGCGATCACTGAATAATCGTGCTTCTTCCCCAGATCTATGCCCGCATACAACTCCTTATCCTTAATGAAATGATCAAAACTCCAGTACTCCAACTCTGGATCTTGGCATCTGGCGATGAGGTCTTGAGTCAGGTAAGAATCGTGATCTTCAACGAACTCTGCTTCATACTCTCTTTGAAACCTCTCCGTAGATATGGATCTTCTTTGGGCCTCGATGAACTCTAAGGGTATCAATCCTTCCTTCACCGCATCCCTCCATGTAATATGATGTTGGCTCCAATCCTTCGCTACTATAGGATCTTCGCAGAAGCGATAAAACATCGTATTCTTACCCCACGGTGTCGATGATACTATGATCTGTGCACCCCTCTGCCATCTCGTAGCTAGCATAGGCTTCAATATACTATCAAATAGAATCTCATCATCTCTGATAAATGATGCCTCATCGACGAATATTAGATCACAGGTCTCTCCCCTTAACCTATGTAACGAGTATGGCAATGCCTTCACTCTAGAACCATTGTGAAAAGTGATCGTCTGGCGCTGAACCTTTTTAATCCATGCCCTCCTCGCTACAGCATTCATTTTATTGATGATCTCCTCTATCTTATCGCTCACGATCATACTCTGCCTTAAGCCGGGTGATGTGATTAATGCTTGGCTATTCGGTTTTGTTATGCAGAAGAATAATGATTTTGCTGCAAAGGTCGTAGTCTTACCAGACTGCCTCGTCCACCTCACCACTATCTGTTTCGATGTATCATTCAGTAAAGCGATCTGATACGATAGAGGGTTCCAGTTGAGGAATGTTCTACAGAAGGTCAAAGGATTTAGGAGCTCATGAAGAGATTTATCATGAATTTTTTCATAGAGCTCTTTTACAGCATTTAACTCTTCTTCGCACTTAGGAATGATTCGCCTATAGGTCGCATTTCTAGGCAGATTTGAAATATCTGCCAGTATCTTCGCACATTCATACACCATGCTCTTCTCATCACGCTCAAGCTCTATAACCTCGAGCTTCTCCAACCTCCTCCATAGGGAGTGCATCCCCCTTCGGTAGATTCTACATATGTGGCTTGTCAGATTTGGTATCTTCAGTGCTGCTCGTGTGAGAAAAAAATTATTTTTTCTTAAAAAATCTGACACCAAATCTGACACCAAATCTAGCACCAAATCAAGGATCTGGAACAAAATTCATTAAGGTATTAAGACTCGCCACTCTGCATCTCCAACTTCTTAAGCCTCCTCTCAAACTCATCCAGATCGAATCTCTCTAAAGCCTTCTGGCTCAACTTCAATGCTCTCATCATCAGATTGTAGAATTTCTGTGCATTCTTGGTATCATCTTGTTCAAGGTAAGCTTGGGCCTTTATATAGAGCTGCCAAGCAAGTAAGCTAGCGAGCTCATTCTGACCGCTCCACACCCTCGCCTTTTCGATGAAGTCTTTAGATCTTTCAATGATTGCCTTCTTATTCGTTTCAATCGCCTTATCCTCTATATCCTTCTCTTCTCTTCGAACCTCTTTATTCACCGATCTTTTTTGAGTAATTTCACTCAATCGCATAAGTTCCCTGAGTATGATTCGATAAGCCCTATACTCAACTTCATCGATTTGATTAATTTGATTAATTTGATCGATTTGATTAATTTGATCAGGTCGATTGGATTGACTCACATTCACTTTCTTCACCTCCTCCTTCTTGAGAAATACCAACCTATTGAGGCACCCGCTAAAGGTCCCAACACATTAGCACCTTGAAGATCGCCCTTCATGAGAAGAATTATCAGACCGATTACCAGCATAAATGCCAGAATACCCCGATAATCCCTCTCACTTAACCTCAACTCCAGCCTAGGTGTCTTTATGATCTGTCTGGGCTTCTTCTCTATCACTCTTTTCACTCTTTCAGACATATCTCTTACCACCACCATTCATCCTTCATCCTTCCTCTATACTCCTTAAACGGATCGAATCGTGCCTAAACTTCAAACCATACTTGATCGAACGCATAACCTTCTTGACGACCTTCTCTGGGATATTTGTAATGATATCTAAAAGATCATCGGGGCAGTTACCGATGAAGTAGACTTTATCGATTATAGAGCAAGGAATCGTAACCCACTTGCCTATCGCATAATCGGTAATTTCATTCACTAGGACGACGTAGGAGCGCTTACTGCTCAAACCCTTGAAGATACCAGCGAAGAAACCTACGTCGAATTGAGGTGTATCCAGAGTTTTATTAGGTATCGGTCTATTGATTCTCACACCCTTACTTACACTCGCATCACTCCAACCTACAGCCAACACATCGCCCTTCTTAAACTTCGAAAAATCGATCATAGTGAAAACCTTTTCAAACCCTTGATTTCATTCTTAGAATGGTGCCCATTATGCCTATTATGCTCATTATGCCTATTGTAGTTATTGTGCTCATCGTAGTTATTGTAGTTATGGTGCTTATTCTTCTTGACAGTTCTTAGATGAATCTCTCGCATCGCACGATTTAAAAGCTTCCTAACCAAACGGTCCAATTGTTTAGGTTCGCTCCAACTGCCTTCTAAACTTCCGAGCTCAGAGCTCATCACTTGTGAAAGGGAAGGCTGATGGAATATTTATAGAATTTCGGAGAGCACGATGGTGGGAGCGCACCATGGCACCATGGTGCCATGTGTTATATGAGTATGAAGTTGCAATCTGATACATTTGCACAAAATATTCAGCGAATCGATACTTCTGGTTAAAGTCCAAAGTCTTTGCCAATTTATCGCGATGCTCTAATGCTAAAATCCATTATTCCATTACGCTATTAGATGGAAGTTAAAGATATAATCGATCTAAAGATTTAAACCTTAAAACCTTAAGATTAACCATCTAACGAGTATGAGGCTCCTGATCATAAATAATCTATCATCATTGATATCGAACTTGGAGGAGATCTTAAGAAGGTTAAATGTAGAGTTTACGATCAAAAGGTACGATTCAGAGGTGGATTTGAATAGATACTCCAAGGTCATCTTGAGTGGTAGGATGGTTATGTCGAAGGATATCAGCAGAGCGAATCTGAGGATCTTAAGGATGATAGAGAGGGAGGATATACCGACCCTCGGTATATGTTACGGTGCCGAGATCATAGCTACATACTTCGGTGGTACTTTGATGAGGATGAACGAATTCTTTAAAGGATTTAGGGAGGTAATTGTGAGGAAGGAGAATCCTCTGACATCGAATAGATCACGCATATACGTATATGAATCACATATCTTTAAAGTATCGAGGCTACCGGATGCTCTCGAATCACTCGCCTATTCCAACGTATGTGAAAATGAGATCTTCTCACATAAGAGTAAGAGGATATATGGGGTGCAGTTTCATCCAGAGTATGGGAATGAAGATGGCATCTTCATATTGAAGAATTTCTTATTTTCGATCTGAATTCGTTCTTGAGTATTATGTTTGATTCTACCGTTAATAAGATATCTCAACACTAAATTATAGGATCCGGGCGTGATTTGAGAATATACGGGATGAAGAACTTTCAATTCTCTTCACGAGATTCCATTTTCTAACGGCATAGTTTTGCCCGTGGTTATCAATATCACTTTCAATTCTCTTCACGAGATTCACATACATAGATAGAGAAAACAGAGCTTTGAACACTTGCTTTCAATTCTCTTCACGAGATTCTTATTTTTGATGTTTCAAAAAATGAGCTCGTTCCATGCTTTCAATTCTCTTCACGAGATTCCACAATTTTAGAAACTGATGCTGGCTTTTTCTTAATACACTTTCAATTCTCTTCACGAGATTCTGCTCAGTGACGAGGGGTTGAAACACGTTGATGTAACTTTCAATTC
>JANXEG010000062.1 GCA_025058425.1 Nitrososphaerales archaeon | reverse complement strand
TCTCTCGATTCGGTTTTGCAGATTCGATACCCACGTTAAATCCGACATAGTATAAAAATGCTTCACCAGCCGGTCCAAACTGCTTTCTCGGCCCAACGATGAATCCCCTGTATCCAAATTCACGCATTATTATAGCTCTAATACCACCCACTAAAAGTCGATGTGAAAGATTATCTATAACGAAGCCATCGACTACTGGATTTACCAACTGTACATTTTTAATACCCTCTATCTTGGAAAATTCTTCTATAAACACATCGATCGGTACATCAGCATCGGTCAAATCCATGAATATCAATCCGATGCGTTCAGTATCGGTTACCGAATAATATTGAATGGAAGGTAATCGAATCTTATATTTTGCGGCTATGCTCGTAATATCATTTAAAAGTCCAAGCCTAGATTCCGCCTCAAAAATAACACCGTAGAGCTTCCTTCCTGGACTGAGTAAATATCTATCGATGGTAAAATTTCTTTTATTTCCCATGCTAACATTGCTGATGATCGTTCACCATCAATAGTTGATAATAGCTAAATAAAAATCTTCCACTAAATTTTTTATTAATTGTTTATTGTTTGTGAAATAAAAAGATCATCCGATATAACGAGGTTGAAGATGACTTAACCTTCTATATTTGAAGATATTTCTATCTATTCACTAAGTTTATATGCGAATAAACCACCAGCATCTATAATCTTCTTTACAATTTCTGGAAATGGTTTGATCCTGTACACTTCACCCTTACTCAAATTTCTCACTTCATTTTTATTCAGATCGATCTCTAGCATATCCCCATCATCGATCCTTCGATAGGTATCTTCGTAGATCTCTATGGGAAGAAGATATCCACCATCTACCGCATTCCTATAGAAGATTCTTGCGAATGAGAGGGCTAGGACCGCTCTAATACCTGCATACTTTAAAGCCAATGGGGCATGCTCCCTGCTCGAGCCGCAGCCAAAATTCTTCCCAGCCACAATGAAATCACCATCTTTCACCTTCTTGATAAAATCTGGATCGATACCCTCCATCGCATGTGCAGCGAGCTTCTTTGGATCCAACTCTTTTAAATAGTGGCCAGGGATGATGATATCTGTATCGATATTGTCACCATACTTATGAGCCTTGCCCAAATATACATCGGTCTTTTTATCCATTCCCACCACTTCTATGTAGGAGTAGTTAATTAAATTTTGTTAGGGAGCATATATATAATCATTCTGAAACTTCTATCGATTTGTTACTTTACTGTATTAACATTTAACGGGTTTAACGGCGTAACAGAGATATATAAGGATAGGATTCGATTCATTGTGGTAAAATCTTGACGATAAGGATCGCCTGGGGGATAACGGGCTCGGGACATTTCTTATCTGAAACGGTAAATGTGATGAAAGAGATTGTAAAAGAGGAGAATGTAAAAGTTACCATATTCTTATCGAAAGCAGCCGTTATGGTTGTAAAGTGGTATAAGGTGTGGAACGATCTGGAGAGCATCTCACCGAGAGTGTTGATAGAGCGGGATGCCAATTCACCATTCATAGCTGGCGCATTACAGACCGGCAAGTATGACCTTTTATTGATCGCTCCAGCGAGTGCAAATACTGTAGCGAAGATCGTCTATGGAATAGCAGATACTTTGATAACGAATACGGTAGCTTTGGCTCAAAAGGGCGGCATGAATGTATACATCTTACCGACGGATCAAGAATCAGGGAGTATAATCACCACACTCCCTTCTGGTGAAAAATTAAAGTTGATTATGAGAGAAGTCGATGTAGAGAATGTTAACAAGTTAAGATCGATGAAAGGGATAGTAGTTTTAAAGAGGCCCGATGAGATAAAAGATATCGTTAAAGGTTTTACAAATCGCTAAGTCCTACGTTTGAAAGATTTAAATTGCCAAATCCTCAGGGTTCTGTAAATCGTTGTAAACACCATCAAAGTTTTCACCGGTTTTCTGTAAAATTCTGAAGATATCGTCTATTAGAATTATTAGAATGATTTAAAAACTTGGTATGTGATTTTAAGTATGAGGGGCCGTCGTCTAGCATGGCCTAGGATACCAAAGAGCAGATCTGTAAAAGCCTGGGGCGCTGGCGGTCGTGGGTTCAAATCCCACCGGCCCCACCATTCTTGAGCCTACTTCTTTTAACCGCTTACACTTCAGAACTTTCGACCCTAGATAATTAACTTCATTAAAGTTGCTAACATGTGAGAAACTGTTGCTATCAGCTATTTCTAGTCTCTTGGCAACCTCGTTCTGAATAATCTATCCGTAAGATTTCATCCACAACGTATTGTAGATATTTAGATGCAAGTTGAAGCAAAATATTACTCACTAAACTATTGCCATATTTAGCGGTATCTATATATAGCGATCGCCACATTAACCCGGTTTACATTAATAGTAATTCGAGTGGCTTTAGCTCACCCTTTATTGGGTCAACTTCTAATCCTAATTCTTCGAGTGTTACAATTCCCAGAAGATACACATTTTCGTCGCCGAATACCGCTATAGAGTGCGCCTTTATATCATTGACTTCTATGCCTATAATGCCTATCTCCTTTTCAAGGACTTGATTATTAGCCAGCCTGAACCTTCTCCTTCCCATACTCCTAATGCCCAAAGATTTTAAAAGAGATTCTGGCAGAACGGTATAGATGGCGCCTGTATCGGCTAGAAGAGTAACTTCTCTGACATTTCCTGGATTCTCGACATTCCATACTCTGGCTTTCACTTTAACGAAGTCCATGAACTGTCCTTGAGATAACAACAACCTCTTCCGACATTTAAGCTTATTCTTTGATAAATAGCGATAAATTCAGATTTTAGACTTAAAAATGCTAAAAAATAAAGAAGGGTTTTTGTGGGATACTTAAGCTAGTAGCGGGTTCAAATCCCACCATCCCCATTATCAAGATGGGCCTACTAACAGATACCTTAATAGTAAGATCCCTAGAGGAATGAGCATTTTTAGAATCATACGGTTCGATTCGATCATTCTAAATTTAGAATAAAAGTTGATGGGGAGGGGTTAGAGATCTTTTCGTCGGCATCATAAAAAACATCATAAAAAATTAAAAAAGTAAAAAGTTATTTGCTGGATGCTTTCACTTTTGGCACTACAAAGCCAAGTATAACGAGCAGTATTATCACCGTCATTCCGACCCAGTGAGAAATGGATATGGAGGTCAGTGTAGACATGATGGCGATGAGTAGTATCACAACTACGAGCCATACAATTAAGACTGTAGACTTCCCATACTCCTCGCTCAATTGCTCACCAACTATATATTGGTAGAGAACCTTTATTAGATTTTAGATTTATTTAACTTTATAATTGAGATTTATGTTAAATTTAGCAAAACTGCGAAGAATAAAAAATAAAAATAAAAAATAAAGAGGGGTTTTTATTGTAAATCCTTCTTCACTCTCTCTATAAGATCGGGTCTTGGGGCTATAAGATCCTTCAACGCCCTTACTAACGCTATTGTAGAATGGAACCCTCTCCAACCGATATGGTTTGGTGAGCCTCCATCGGCCATCGGAGTACCTAGCACCAAGTGGCGTGAGTAAAAGTCCTTCATGAGCCTCAGAGCCAAAGGTAAGAAGTATACGACAGCCACGAGGTTGGGGATGGCCATCAATCCATTGAGAGTATCGGCCAAGTCCCATATCGCTACAAGGTAGGGTGCAGCTACGGATGCAGCTATTATCGGTGGGAGCCAGAGGATTCTATAAATCCATGAGGCTACCTTCGCCTTTAGAATCTTGACCTTTTCACTGATGAAGTAGATGAATGTCGTCTCACCGTAAAAGCTCCATGTGAGTAATGTTGTATAGGCGAAGAGTGCAAGGGCGAAACCGACCACGACACCTGCCCAAGGTCCATAAACCTTGCTGAAGGCCACCATAGCCAGGTAAGCGCCCGTCTTCCCTGTCTCATAAGCCCCGGTCGCTACGACCATTATACCAGTTATCGTACATACCACAAGTGTATCCATGAATACCTCGAAGATTCCATAGAAACCTTGCCTTCCAGGATGGTCCGACTTTGCAAAGGCATAGGCGAGTGGAGCACTTCCCAGACCTGCTTCATTTGAGAATAAACCTCTAGCGAAACCATACCTAATGGCTGCGAAGACCGTCGCACCCCCAAAACCACCTACAGCCGCTATAGGCGTGAAGGCGTGGGTGAATATGAGCTGTATCGCCTTCAAGAAGCCACCAGATAGGATCCAACCGATTAAGCCGAAGATCAGGTACCAACCGACCATGAGCGGTATTAGGTAGAAGGCTGCATCTGCGATCCTCTTAAGGCCGCCTATGATCACAAGAGCGGTGAAGAGGACCATGATTATACCCGTAAAGAGCCTAACGTAAAATATAGCAGTCGGATCGGTTACCCCGAAAGTATTTGCTATAAACTCAGCACCGTGGCCAACGGAGTTGGCCTGAACCATGTTACCTATACCGAAGGCGCATAAGAAACCGAATAATGAGAATAGTATAGCGAGTGGTGGCCCTATGGTGGGTATTCGTTCGATATAATACATCGTTCCACCTCTGAGCCTACCGTCGGGCATCGTCCTCCTAGACCATAAACTCAGTGTGACTTCGGCACCCTTCAGCCCCATGCCCAATATTCCACATACCCACATCCAGAAGAGCGCACCAGGCCCGCCCAAAGCGATCGCTGTAGAGACTCCGGCGATATTGCCAACCCCAACCGTTGCACCCATCACGGCACACCACAATTTGTAGGGGCTTACCTCTCCGGCAGCTTCACCCTTCCACTTCATCGTCTTTAACGCAATATCGAACTTTCTGATCTGTATAAACCCCGTAGATATGGCTACAACGATGCCAGTCCCGACGAGCATTATGATGATCGGTAGGCCCCAGACGATATCGTTCACGACGCTATTCCAATAAAGGATATCCTCGATCAGGCCCAAATTACTACTCGTTAGATTTAATGATTTTCTCTTCTATAAGCTTTTAGCCATGCGCATTGCCATGATAAGAGTTAGGATAAAATCGGTATTTCATAATAAAATTCTCTAACGTTGTTGAGGTAATTTTAGTGTCGCTATAAAAAATTTAGAAATACAATTATAGATTGCTCATCACTAAACCGAGGCATGAGTACTATGGAGAATCGTGGAGCTGAAGAGCTAAGGACCTATGAAGAGATCAATAGAAGAATCCAGAGTGGTGATGTAGTTGTAATGACGGCTACAGAATTCATCGAGTATGTCGAAAGTTACGGATTGGAGAAGGCTAGTAAGGATGTAGATGTAGTAACTACAGGTACATTCGGTGCGATGTGTAGCTCTGGCGCCTTCCTCAACTTTGGCCACGCCGATCCTCCCATAAAGATGGTCCGTTGCTGGTTGAACGATGTTCCAGCCTACGCTGGCATAGCTGCTGTAGATTGTTACATCGGTGCTTCATGTATGAGTGAAACCAGACCGTTCGAGTATGGTGGTGGCCATGTGATCGAAGATCTGGTATCGGGAAAAGAGGTAGAGTTGAGGGCCGAAGGGCGTGTAACGGATTGCTACCCCAGAGAGAGCCTCGAAACGACCATCACGTTGAATGATATAAACCAAGCGATGCTCGTAAATCCTCGAAATGCCTATGAGCGTTACAACGCAGCTATAAATAGTTCAAATCGCACACTTTATACATACCTTGGAGTACTCCTCCCCAACTACGGTAATATACATTACTGTGGTGCCGGTGAGTTAAGCCCACTGTACAAAGATATGAATTTTGAGACGATAGGGATCGGGACTCGCATCTTTCTTGGTGGAGGGATCGGTTATATAATTGGTGAGGGTACTCAACACAATCCTCAGAATCAGCTGGGCACGATATCCGTATGTGGTAACCTCAAGCAGATGAGTAGTGAATATTTGAGGGGTGCAACCTTCTATCGTTATAGCACAACATTGTACGTAGGTGTAGGGATTCCTATACCTATCATCAATAAAAGGGTTGCAGCGACCGCTGCTCTAAAGGATAGCGAGATCTTTACATACATCATCGATTTCGGTGTACCATCTCGAAATAGACCTATCGTGAAGAAGGTATCCTATGCGGAGTTAAAATCGGGTAAAGTGGAGATAAATAATATGGAGGTTAGGGCCTCACCACTATCGAGCTTTCAGTACGCTGCGAAGATCGCCAACACTCTTAAGGAGTGGATAGAGAAGGGCAAGTTTCTACTCTCGAGACCTGTAGAGTTAATCCCGAATTACCGTGAGTTTAAACCCTTGATAATCAAAAAGAGGGAATTTGTTGTGAAGGATGTTATGACACGAGAGATCGTAGTTGGGAGGCTGAGTGACAGTATAAAGGATGTAGCGAGGTTGTTGACCGAGAGAGGTATAGATCACCTACCGATCGTCGATGATGAAAATAGGTTGATCGGTATAGTTACATCTTGGGATCTGGCAAAGGCGATCGCCCAAGATAAAAAGGATCTGGAGAGTATCATGACGAAGAGGGTGATTACAGCGAAGGAGAACGATCTGATCGATATAGTGGTGAAGAGGATGGCGGAGTATAAGATTTCAGGGGTTCCGGTCGTCGATGAGAAAAATCACGTAATCGGTATCTTAACTACGGATGATATTTCGAGAAAGCTTGTGGGGAGGCGTCTACTATGAAGTTAAAACTCGTATATTCACACGAAAATGTAAAGAAGCCGATCCTGGCGAAGATCGTGCTCAAGACGAATCTTCTCATAAATATCATCGAGGCGAAGGTTACAGCGAATATGGGAGAGATGATAATCGATATACCTAGTGAAGGTGAACAGTTAAGGGAAGTGATAGATTATTTGAGGAGTGAGGGTGTCACAGTTAAAGAAGTGGTTCGGACGATCGAAATCGATCACGATAGATGTATAGCCTGTGGTGCCTGTGTATCATCATGCCCCGCAGACGCTATCAAGCAGAATGAGGATTGGAGTGTGAGGTTCATCGAAGAGAATTGTATCGGTTGTCGAATATGTGTCTATGCATGCCCAGTTAGAGTGATACAGGCACTCGGTGATTGAAATCATGATCGACCGTTCAATAAATTTAGTAAATTTGGATATGAAGTATGTGAGAGGTTTGTATAGGGTGAGGAGAGCTATCGGCCAATCGAACCTACTACTCATCAACGACCTCCCTCATGCGATAGTTAGAGCGATAGAGTCTATAATGGTTCATAGATACTGGTTGGAGCACTACATCTTACACCATCCCGAGTTTCTATTCTCCTTAAGCCCTGTG
>JANXEG010000061.1 GCA_025058425.1 Nitrososphaerales archaeon | reverse complement strand
TCAAACGGGAATCCATTACCGTAAGGGCCTCTAATCCAGACGTAATCACCGACCTTCATTCTATGGAGGGCGTTCGTAACATTTCCAACCCTTCTGACACAGAGATCTATGTAACCCTCTTCGTGTGGGCTAGAATTTATCGAAATCGGCGCTTCTCCAACACCGAAGACCGAGAGCTCCACAAATTGGCCTGGTGAGAATTTAAAGTCCTTTACCTCCAATCTGAATACCTTTGTATCATAGGTTTGGTCCATGATCTCTATAATCTTGCTCTTAAAAGGTCTGTAGATATTCTCCATTCTTATGCACCTCCCAACTTGCACAGTACATCTTTCATATCTATCTTTGCGGGGCAGAATATTATGCATCTTCCACAACCGACACAACTAGGAACCCCGAATTCATCTACGTACGTCTTGAACTTGTGGATGTAAATATTCCTATACCTCGCCTTCAGATCCTTCCGGAAATTCAACCCTCCAGCGACCCTCGCGAAGCTGAGTAGAAGGCAAGAGTCCCAACACCTTACCCTCTCGCCCTCGTTTGAATTTATAAATGTCTCGTCTATAACATCGTAGCAGTAACATAAGGGGCAGACGAGTGTGCAATTCGTACAGGCCAAACACCTCTTTGCAGTATCTTCCCAGATAGGATTGTTATAATCTTCGAGGATTATTCTATTGATCTTATGAAGATCGATATGTGGTTTTTCTTCATAATCGATCCTAACCTCTCTAACATTGACAACCTCTGGTTCGAAGTATAGTTGTGAAAGGATCTTTCTACCCTTTTCGGTCATCGAGAACCCAACATAATTATCTCCTTCAACATTAAGAAAAAGGTCACATGCATTCGTTAAGACATTCGCTCCCATCGATTTGCAAAAGCACGTCTCCGTGGGTTTACATGAAATCCCTACGATGAACATCTTCTTACGCCTCGCCATGTAGTATGGATCGTCCCAGAGTGCTAAATCGAGCCTCTCTATCGCATTTATATCACATATGTGCAATCCGAAGAATGCCATTTTCTCATTCGGAATCAACTCTTTGAACTCTCCACGATCGAGAGCGAAGATCGGCTCTCTATATGGTATGATAAAACTCTTTGGCGGGAGTATAGTTGTAGGGTAATCTAATGTAACCTCATCGAAATCTTCAACCTCTTTCAGGATAAAATCCTCCTTATTTCTGACAGGGCCGATGACTTTGTATTCCTTGCTTATATCGATGAAGAGCTTCTCTAAATTATCTTTTTTAATCCTCTTTCCTATCATATCAATTATTATGCGCCAACTAAACGTATTTATAGATTTATATAGAGAGGAGAAAATTCTATTTACTTATAATTACTTATTAACTATCGAGTGTTATGCACGAATGGGCGATCGCGACGTCTGTGGTAAGGAGTGTTGAAAAGTGGTCTATAGAGAAGAATGTTAAAGTAAAGAAGATTCTTCTATCGATACCATCACTCTCGATGCTCGAAGTCGAAATACTTAAAGAGGCCTTCGATATCATCAAGAAGGATTCGAAGATTTCGAAAGCGAAGCTCGAAGTACGTGTAAGAGATCAGAGCTTCAGTTGTAGAGTGTGCAAGAATGAATTTACATTGAATGAAGTGAAATCTCAAATCGAATCATTATTCGAAGATTACGGTAAGGACAACCCACTTCATATCATTCCAGCCCTTGTCACAACATTTGTAAAATGTCCAAAGTGTAACTCTCACGACCTCATTGTCGATTCTTCGATAAGAGTGGATGGTATTGAGGTATGAACCCGATTCTTGAAATGGCAAAGGATAGGTTGAGAGGGAAGGTGATTGCGGTGATGAGTGCGAAGGGAGGGGTCGGGAAGAGCATCATCGCATCTTTAATAGCCTTGAATCTAAGTGAGAAGCAGAGGGCAGCGTTGATCGATCTCGATATCTACGGGAACTCTATCTTAAAACTTTTCGGAATTCAAGAGTTACATAGAGTAAGCAAGGATGGAATCGAACCTTTCATAATCGGCAATCTATCGATCTATACAGTTGGTGGACTTATTGGGGATCGCTATGTAGTCTTACCGGGCGGGTATGAGGGGGGTGTCATTGAGTCGCTACTCGGCCTTGCCAATATTAGAGAGCGCCTGATCGTCATCGATACACCTCCGGGGATGGGTGAGGAATTATTGACGCTGATGAAGATCGTAAGCCCCGAAATCATTTTGGTGACCTTACCTTCAAAGTTATCGGTAAAGATAGTGAAGCATATGCTCGACTTCTTACTTGAATCAAGATTGAAACCAAAATTGATTGTTGTGAATATGGCCTTCTTGGAAAGTCCGAACGGCCCTATCTATCCCTTCGGGAAGCTCGACTATGTTTATGAAGTTGAGAAAGAGTATGGAGTAAAGGTCGAATTTCTACCGATCGATCCTGATATCGAGAGGTTCATCGGAAGGATTCATGAGTATTTAGGGCAACTTAGAAAGAGCTTAAAGTCTTTAGAGTTAGTATTGCTATGATCTTTGGTAATGAAGATCTTCGATAATCGAAAATAATCTTAAAATAATAAGGCATTCTCTTGGAACCTTTATAAATTCGAATTGTGAAAGGAGGCTCCTTTGAAAATTGTAAGTAGGTTCTTATTCAAAAGAAGAGAAAAGATGCAAACTCCGACTCTATTTATATCGTAATAAATTATAAGTTAATGATATATTCGTCAGAATTCTCTTAAAAGTTCCTCGAGTGTATGAACGATTCTACTCCCTCCGTCCGATTGAACGATATTGGTAAGTCGTTGCAACTCTTCCTCACGCTTTACATCATCCTTTATCTGCATTATTTCATCGATCTTCCTTAAAATCAACCTTGAAGCATCGATTCTACTCTTGATCAAATCTACCTCTTCTTTATTATTCGTATGAATTCTTCGAAGCTCCGCTGTAAAGTACGCTACTCTATAGGTCAATTCGACGATATCGTTAGAGGAGAAGTTCTGTGTGGAGTAATTTATGAAGTAAGCCCAACTCGGCATAGAGTAGGCATGGTAGTGTTCTAAGAGTGTTTTATACCTTAATCGAAATCCGTGAATGCTCGGATATTCGAAGGCCTGAGAGCCAGGGTCGAGGGATGGTGTAAGGGTAGATAAGAAGGTGTAAAAGTTCTTCTTGTAAAAACTCTTGGTCAGCTTAAGGCAGTAATCGAAGGTCGTCTGTACGCTCTGCTCACTCTCTTTCCCCAAACCCAGCATAAAGAAGAGGTCGAATCGTGAAGCGCCAGCTTCTAAGCTATTTACGATGGTACGTTCTATCGCATCATTTGTATAATATCTTCCTTGAGCCCTTCTAACCTCTGGATCGGCCGATTCAGGGGATAGTGAAAAGCCGAAATCTGGAACACTTCTCGCTATACTATTGATAAAGTCCTTTGGAGCGGGTGTAAAGAGTTCGAAGATGATCGGAAGGTCGATCCTTTCATCCCTCAATCTACTTAGAAATTCCTCAACGTATCTATTACCAGCTTGTCTTATATCTCCAAGTATGTATACAGGTATGCGTATAAATGTGTCGATGAGCGATAGATCTTCCACTAGATTCTTTGGGCTGCGAAAGGCGATCTTCCTTCGACTGTAAAATTCGCTATATGTATAGCAAGAACCACCACAGGTAACACAGTTAAAGATGCATCCCTTACAAGTTAGAATCGCACCTATAGGTGCTTTATCCCACAAGTAGTAGGGTGCATGATTCGCATTGAACCTCCCTTTAAGGATGAAGGATGCAAGGAACCATTTATCAACATTTAAATGGTCTAGGCTATCTGGAACGTAAGTAATGGGGTTATGGTGAATTCTTCCTTCACGATCTCGCCAACTGAGATTTGGGACGGATGAGAATTCTTCTTTACCCCTTTCGATCTCTCTTAATAGGCACAGTAGAGGCTCTTCACCCGAATCGCCCTTCACTATAAAGTCTATTTGAGGGAAGTTCTCTAAGATTTCTTGAGCGTAATACGTAGCGGATAATCCTCCCATAACGATGGGTACGTCTGGATGCAATTTCTTCAGCAGATGTGCGACTTTAAGGCTGCCTTGAACGTGAGGGAGCCAATGGAAGTCTATCCCAAAGACTTTAGCCTTCAGTGAAGATAGGTACTTCACAACATCGAATTTAGCATCCTTCATCATCCGGACCGCGAGGTTGACTATCTCTACACTGTAATGGTTTCGGTGTAGATAGTTAGCTATCGTCATAAAACCTATGGGGTACATTTCGAAGATCGGTGTCGAAGGGACGGTATCACTGATCGGACCCCAAAGGATAGGTTTTTTTCTAAAGTCGAATATACTCGGTGGATGTATAAGTATTAGATCTTTTCTTCTCAATTCCTCCTTAAGCTATTAACATGCAAATTTTTATCTATTACTAATACTAAAATCGGAGAAGAGGTCCATACTTTCATTTTAAATACAAATAATTAGAACGACTTAATTTGTAAGTATGCGTTGGTGATCTACCAACATTACGCTTAAGGTTAATGATCTTTTGTTAAAACACGACGAAACTCAACTCTTAATAAAAGTATTTAAATATTTATTCAGGACCAAAATTATTAATTTGGTGTAAATATAAATTGAAAATTAACTTTTATGAAATGGGTGAACCTTCTCCTAGAAGGTTTGCAGGTAGAATAATTTGGTTACTCATCATCGTAGTTACTCTATTTGTACTCATTATAGTGGGTAAGGAGGTTTTATGGTTCTGGCTCAACATTGTGGAATTTGGCGAGTTATTCATCTTACCCATATACTTTACGCTCATCAGTGGTTTTATTCTAGCCACGATCGCTTTCTTCCGGGTCGATTTTAAGAATCGAAGGTCTATCGTTTGGTGGATTTTAAGGCTGATTTTACGTGCCATCAAAGAGCAAGGTGTAATGGAAAATATCCCGCCCGATTACTTCGATTTCGGGCGCTTTAAACTACCTTTGATCAAATTCATTCTGTGGCAGATCACAAAGATCTGCATAGGTGCGCTATTCATGGGTAATCTGCTATTTGGTATGGCGATTTATTCGATGAGTAAAGGTTGGGATCCCCAATTAAACCTCATCTGGAATCTCTTCAAACTACCTTTCATTACACCGCCTTTCGATATGAATTATGCAAAAGAAAATGTAATCCCACTCATACCATCACTCACCCTGATTCTACCTCCCATAATCGGTGCATTGACCCTGAGGTTCTTCCTACTTGTGGTGGTTACAAATCTTGTTAGGATCTTCGCTTTTTCACCAGTCGAATCGATCATCGGTAGGGCGCCATTCTACCTGGCCTTGATCGAAGGATTACTTTCAATAGGGCTACTTTGGGCCATGGTCAACGCATTCTTTACAGATTATATCGATTACAACACACGGGTGGTAATTGGAGGTTTGGCTGCAATCGGTATAATACTCGCTATATTTGCAATTAAGGATGCGAGGAGAAGGATCTGGGATATGCCTGTAAGGAGAATGGTTATTATGCGCCTCGTCCCCATCCTCCTGATCATCCTTCTGGTAGGTTCTACCATCACCATTCAAAATAGTATCGCTGATGCAAATAAAGTAGCGTGGCGTGGCCCATACACCATGCAAGAGATCGCTGTAAATAGATACTTGGCTCAACTCGACGAGGTAAAAGAAGTCCCATACAACTTCAGCATTAAAGTAGTACCTATCGCAGAAATCGATAGTTATGTGAAGAGCAATAGCGAATTATTAAAGAAGGTGAGGCTTTGGGATTGGGAGGCAGCCTTTGCTAAATTGAAGCCCGAGATCGGTCTCATACCATATATAGACTTTCAGGATTCCGATATTCTGAGGTTCAACGGCACTCTTTACTGGAGCGCTTCGATGAAACCTATTCTACCTATTACTGTGAAGGCTGAGGATCGATGGTATGCCGAGCGTCTGGTTTACTCTCATGTACCCAATGGCTTCCTGATCCTAAATGCCAATGAAGGTAAGATTGAGGATACATCTGCCTTCTTTAGGCAGAGGAGGGTGTATTATGGTGAAGGAGGGTTATTTAACAGAGTATGGTTCGCTTATCCGACCGATCGTGAAAGGAGTGATGAGTTAGAAGGCTACTTTTATAGGGGCAGAGGTGGTGTAGATATACCCCCACCTCTAAGCTGGATCTTCGAGTTTATCTTCCTTACAGCCTTTCCGAATAAAGTCATTCATGTGTTAAGGTATAGAGATGTCTATGAGCGTATGCAGACGCTCTTTCCTTACTTCCAATACACATTCTATGGAAAGAGGGTAGATATGCTCCCAGTTACAGATGGTGAGAATACATATTGGTTGATGCCGTTGATAATCGTGTTAGACACAAAGGATGTGCCATGGAGCAATGGTAATAGTTTGATGAGGCTCGTAGGGTATAGCTTGATCGATGTTTACCATGGTGATATTCGATTGATAATTTTAGGTGATGACTTCTTCAGCCAACTCTTCAAACGTGTATATAGCAAGTATATAACTACTGAAATCCCTGATTGGTTAAAGAACCAATTGAGATATCCGGAAGAATTGTTCGAGTGGAGGGTGAATATGTACAACTTTTATCATGTGACATCTCCCGAGACATTTATCATTGCAAAAGAATTTTTTGAAATACCAAGGGGCTTAGATACCTACTATGTAATAGCGAAACCTCCGAACTTTGAGAAGCCTGAATATATAGGGCTATTATCGTTAGAGCTCCGAGGTGCTGGTGGTAGGAATCTGGCTGGCTACATGGTTGTGCGAAACGAGTATGAGGGTTTCGGCGAAATGATCTTCTACGCCGTCGATATAAAATCGCCTATAAAGTTATTGGGCCCAACGGCTGTGTTGGAGGCCTTAGAGAAGAACCCAGAGTTCGCCAAATTGAAGACCCTACTTCGTGCACCCCGTATCGGTGATATCATCCTTTATCGCATCGGTGATCATGATGTCTATCTGATTCCAGTATATACTGCTGGTGCTGGTGGTGTCGTTACTGAGATGGGTGTAGTCGCAGCCGTAGGTGCTACATTTACTGGTAAGTATTACGTAGGCCTCAGCACGACGGGCTCGGCTGAAGAGGCCTTTAGGTCTTTCCTCATCACCTTATCGGGTGAAGAAACACCAAAAGTTCACGTAATTACCATAGAGCAGAGGAAGGCGAATATCATGAACCTCTTTAAAGAGGCCAATGTAAAATTACTCCAACCTATCTCCATGAATCCCAATGTATCATTTAGAGAGGGTATTGTAACTTACATATCTGATGCAGATTGGAATGCTACAAAAAGTCTGATCAAAAGCTTCATAGAGAATTGGGTGAGTAAGGCCGATCAGGCTCTACTATGGTTCGAGGATTCGAAGATGAATATCGGTGTATTGAT
>JANXEG010000060.1 GCA_025058425.1 Nitrososphaerales archaeon | reverse complement strand
AAGATAAGATAAAAAATTAGCAGTACACCTTTGAGATGAAATTTAGTCATTTTGTCTAAACCTGAACCCGTTATCTTGACGAGCCCGAGTTAGAGATAGTGTCCGGGATAGTGTACGGATAAGCCATCACCTCCTTATGGTTGCATAGTATATACTAAATAGCCCAAGGAATAGCTTGAGGTTAAATAATCCTCTTATATAGTCTCTTGAACTCATCTTATTGTAGAATACCATAGTCCTCTCCTTCAAGTATCTGAAGAACCTTTCAACTCTATTCCTCATACCAAATCTTTCATGCTTATACTCTAAACCAAGTCTATTCAAAGCCCAATGATACCATGGTCCTTTATCTATTAAGATGAGTGGCTTATTCTTACACATCTTCAATACCTTTCTTAAGAATATAAGGGCGTTTAACTCACATCTTTGATAAGATGCATCTAAAGCTATGAGCTCCTTTGTATCAATATCTATTGCTAATTATATATACAGTTACTTTCTTCACTTTAAGCTTTGTTTCATCTATAGCTATACACCTTCTCTCCTTAATATTTGAAGCTAACTTGATTTCAGATACCTTCTTAGCTAATTCATGAACAGTAGATTTGCTTATGGGCTCTAACGCTAAGCTTAAGATCTTAGAAACCTTTCTACAGCTACCGTAAAACATGTAGTCTAAAACTGCCAATACCTTTACTTCTCTACTTTTTTGTTACGTATGAAGCAAGAGGATATCAAATTGATTATATTGAACATAGTAATGATGAACATAAGCATATAAATAAGCCTTATCCGGACACTATCCCTCAAGCTATTCCTTGGGCTATTTAGTATATACTATGCAACCATAAGGAGGTGATGGCTTATCCGGACACTATCTCATTATTCAATCTAAAATTAGTGGATGATGCGAGGTACTTTAAGATTGAGCCATTATAAGCATTAGAAATGAGTCATCTTTTATTCCACATTTATTTGTATCTTTACTCACAATGCTCATGATCTACAACGTTCACCAACCATTTTCGTTTAGTTTATATAACATGGAGTTGTAGGTTAAGATGTGATAAAACCCGGCTCTTACTTTATCTTGGGAAATCATGCATGTGCATTAGGTGCGATATACGCGGGTTGTAGATTCTTCGCAGCATATCCGATAACACCACAGAGTGAAATCGCTGAAGAAATGGCAAGGTTATTGCCAAAAGTGGGAGGGGTATTCATACAGATGGAGGATGAGATTTCCTCTATATGTGCTACTATAGGCGCATCTTTAGCGGGATTAAAGGCGATGACCGCGACATCGGGGCCAGGCTTCAGTCTGATGCAGGAAGGTATAGGTTATGCTATAGCTACTGAAACACCGTGTGTGATAATCGATGTTCAACGTGTGGGCCCAAGTACAGGGAGTATCTTTGGCCAACAGGGCGATGTAATGCAAGCGAGATGGGGTACACATGGAGGGATATATGAGATAATAGCGCTATCACCATCCTCTGTACAAGAGCTATTCGACCTTACGATTCAGGCATTCAATCTATCCGAGGAGTATAGAGTACCTGTGATAATGCTATCCGATGCTTCTGTAGGCCATTTAAGAGAGACATTGATAGTGCCTGAAGCCGATAAGATAAGATTGGTGAATAGAAGGGTAGCTACTTGCAACCCTGAGGAATATAAACCGTTTGAAGCACCGATGGATAAGAGCCCCCCAATGGCGATACTCGGTAGCGGGTATAGAGTGTACTACACGGGCCATCTTCACACTGAAGAAGGCCATCCTATATTGAGCCTTGTTAGATACCATCTGGCTGATAAAGTGTGGAGGCGTTTATCGGCCAAGATCAGATCGAATATCGATAAGATAGTGATGTTAGAAACCAAGTATTTAGAAGATGCAGAGGTCATCGTTATATCCTATGGTATGAGTGCAAGGGCTGCACTTAAAGCGGTGATGGATGCGAGGGAGATGGGTATTAAAGCAGGTATGTTAAGGCTCGTTACCATATGGCCATTCCATGATTCTTTGATAAGGGATTTATGCGCATCTGCAAAAAGCATAATAGTAGCGGAAGTCAACAACGGGCAGATTTTATATGAAGTAAAGAGGGCCGTAGATGGTGATCAAAAGGTGATACCTTTGCTCAAACTAGTCGATACCCATACGCCAGATGAGATTCTGCTAAAGATAAAGGAGGTGGCATGAATGGAGCATCCATTAAGAAGTTTGATCAAGGTAGAAAATCTACCACATGAATTCTGCCCCGGCTGTGCGATCGGTCAAGTCTACCATTGGGTCGCAAGGGCTGTAGATGAACTTGGTATAGATATGAGCAAAGTTGTGCTTGTAAGTGGAATTGGATGTTGTGCGAGAGGTGTGAGGTTTGTGCGTTGTGATGCACTTACAACACTCCATGGAAGGGCTATCGCATTCGCCACAGGGATCAAACTTGCCAATCCGAAACTTACCGTGATCGTCGTAACGGGTGATGGGGATGGTTCGGGGATAGGGGGCAATCATCTGATTCACGCAGCGAGGAGGAATATAGAACTTACAGTAGTTTTACTCAACAATGGTGTATATGCATCTACAGGCGGGCAACTGGCCCCAACTACACCATATGGCGCCTATACCTCTACTACACCCTTCGGTAATATAGAGGATCCATTCGACCTATGCAGACTCCTCGAAGCTGCTGGCGCTGTATACGTAGCGAGGTGGACTACTTATCACGTAAGGCCTGCGATAGAATCGATAAAGAAGGGTATAAAGAAGAATGGCTTCTCATTCATAGAGATCATAGGGCAATGCCCCACATACCTCGGTAGGTACATATTGAAGCTTTCTGAGCCGGTAGAATGTATAGATTGGTTTAAGAATAAATCTGTAAGGAAGGAGTTGGCAGAAAGTATGTCTGAAGAAGAGTTGAGCGATAAGATTATCGTAGGAGAGTTTGTAGATAAAGAAAAGATCGGGCTGGTCGAGCGTTATCGAAGGCTTACGGAAGAATCGGTTAGATCGGATGTATAAAGCATTCTATCCTTTAGCATACTTAGTATCCTTAGAGAGGGTTCTATCTTTTATTTGATGTCGAAATTTCCGATATTTCCGATAAACCTATACTAAAGTCGGGGCATACGAGTTCACAGATCTTACAAGCGGTACATTTTGACTCATCATCGAGTTTTGCGAAATGAAAGCCCCTTTTATTTATCTCCTTAGAAAGGCTCAGGACTTTTGATGGGCAGAACCACACACATATACCACAACCTTTACAGAGGTCTTCATAGATGAAGAGTGAATATCTCTTATCGTGCTTTATTATATTAAATACTGCCATTACCACACCATCCCAACCTTAAATGCTTCGATATTATCCTTTCGTAGATGCTCCGGCAATACCACATTTATCGATTTTATTATAGAATCTTCGCTAAGTATCCTTGTAATGGAGATGAGCCTCCCTAACATCACCATATTTACCATTCCCCTCTTACCCAATCTATCTGCAATGCTAGTAATCGCTACCCTTTTTACAGTTACATCGCTACGTTCGATCTTCTCCTTTACGAGATCTTCATCTAATATGATCGATCCTCCATTCTTCACTTTATTTATATATTCTGAGAAGCCAGATGCCATCAATACGAGTATATCGATAGATGTTGCCCTAGGATATACAATCCTATTATCCGATATAATAACATCAGAGATGCTCGGCCCCCCTCTCGTCTCAACACCGTAGGATGGCCAATGGGATGCATACTTTCCCTCGATCGTTGCGGCCGTGCCCAATACTATACCAGCTATTCTGATACCCTGCCCGCCCACACCAGCCATCTTTATGGAATACTCTTTACTATGCAACAAACTAATCTTTAGATTCTATCATATTTAAGAATTTTACCAGATAGTGGATCATCAAAGCTACTAATCGGTACATTAAAATCGATACGACTTTATGAGTTAATGACTTAAGTATAACCAGTACATTTCTAATCAAAGGGATTCGTTATAAGAGTTCCATTCGACTTTCATTCGATCTTTATGACCACAGATTCGAAACGCCTTTACGTATATACGATAGGGCATGGAAAGAGGAAGAGAGAGGCATTTTTAGAACTCCTTAAGGAGCATGGTATCGATATCTTGGTCGATGTGAGGAGATGGCCAAGATCCAGAATAGGTTATTTCTCTAAAGAGAGTTTAGAGAAGTGGCTCCCAGAGGCTAATGTAAGGTACGTGTGGTTGGGCGATGAGCTTGGAGGGTATAGAAGAGGGGGTTATGAAGAGTATATGCATTCGAGAGCCTTTCTAGAAGGTATCGCGCATATCCTTCGATTGGCCGAAGATGGTCGCGTGTGCCTGATGTGTCTAGAGATCTCGCCAAATTACTGCCATCGCCGCTTTATCTCACACCATCTGAATCGATTGGGTGTGAATATTGTGCATATATTATCAAAGGGCAGGTATGAGGTTATACGAGCAAACCCTAAAGAGGATCGAGGTTGATAAGTCTAGAAGATAGAAAGATAGCAAGTGGTTGAGTAGCGTTATAATCTATTCTACTTTACACTTCGCATTATGTAATATGGTTAAGACGGTTGACCCTCTTTCTTCTCTTCAGATGCCGTTGTAGCTTCGGTCTTGAGTTCGGTTTCTAATGGTGCTGGTGGTGGTGTGGTCGCCATCGTCCAACCGATCCATGCAACGATCCCCAAGAGTACTGCCAAAGCTAAGAATGCCGTAATCTGTAATACTATGAGAGGCCAATAATATATTAGAAGACCGTATATCACTATCCCAATTATACTACCAATGAGGATCAATACACCTATAACTTGATCCTTGTGCAATTCAATCACCTACAATGGATATGTAGATATACTTAATTTACCTTTCGGAATCAATAAGACCGAATTCTATAAGCCTAATCATATAAAGTTTGAAAGATTTGAACCTTGAATGTAACGTTTAATGCCCAACATATATTCATCCATATTCATGAAAAATGCTTTTCACGAATGTTATATTGGATTAATCACGCCTTGGTTGAGATAACAACTCCTTACTTTTGATACCCATCCATAATACACAGAGATAGCCTGGAATCACAGCGACGAGTACATCGATGATGTGGGCGAAGATACCTATCGGCATGGTGATTTCAGCAGGTAGCTTTAGGCCGAATGAGAATACGATCATCCAGGTAGCTTCGAACGTACCTACAAACCCCGGTGCGGCGGGAAAGGCGAATGAGATGGCCATCAGGGCTGCGCCCAGCATCCACATACTCCAATGTAACCGATACGTGAACGCTTCAAATATGAAGTAGAGGAATAGAGCGTACATGACCCATATCACCAACGATAGTATCAAACTGAGAGCGACCAGGCTGGGCCTCTGATTCAGGCCAGAAGCACCCTCCAATATAGACTTCATAATATTAAGAAGCTTTTCCCTCCACTTGCTAGGGATGATCGAAGCCCTCTTTAACAGCCTTTCTATGAAGCCTATAATCTCGATCTGCATCACTGTAGCGAATACTATAACCAAGATCATCGCTAACGCGAGTATAAAGACCAAGTAAAGGCTATCTATAAACCATGAGGGGTATGGGATATTTGGGGGTAAGAAGGATACAGCGATTAGACCTATGAGGGAAATGCTGAATAGATCGAGTACCCTCTCTACAGCGATCGATGAAAGACCCTCGAATACCCCGACCCTTTCTTTTCTATTCAGGAGGATCGCCCGTGCGAACTCGCCCACTCGAATGGGGATCAAGGTATTTACAAAGTAGCCGATGATCGTTATTCTAAATGTGTTGATTAGGCTGACGGAGTTCTTCACCGGCCTCAGCAGTATCACCCATCTTATACCTCTAAACAAGTAGTATAGGAGGAAGGATATCGTGCTCATGATCACCATCTCCAACTTAAGCCTATGCATCGCAGAGATGAAGTCCTCCAACTCGATGGTCGAGAGTGAGGCGATCAGGAGTACCAATCCGATTATGGTCAAGATGAGTAGGTTGAGCCAGCGTGGGAATCCCATTTAGCTCAAATTAGAAGATACCTCCTATTAACTATAACCATTAGGTGATCGAAGAATGTAAATCGTAGTTATGTGAATTATAGAAACATCTATCGATATATCGATGCATTGTTGCCAATCGTTGTTAATTCGATATATCGGAATATCGGGATATTGGAGTATTGGAATATTCGATCGTAGCAAAAGAGATAAAACTACAAAATCGCTATAGAATCTCAGTATGTTTGAATCGATAGATTCAGCGGATGAGTATCAAAAGGGCCATTCCGAGTATCAAGAGAAGGTATTGAAGAATCCAAAGAGGGTTAGTGTTGTAATACCTACTCTGAATGAAGTCGATACGATCGGTAGACTCATCGAAGAGCTAGAATCTTTAGGGATTATAGAGCATATAGTGATCGTGGACGATGGTAGTACAGATGGTACTGTAGATACTCTAATTGAAATGAATAGACGTTATGGTAATATAATCTTAAAGGAGAGGGGTAGAAGGTTGGGTTTTGGTAGTGCTATTAACGATGGGCTTAACATCATATTAAAGCTCCAACCCCCTCCCGATCTTGTCGTGGTGATGGATGCAGACCTATCTCACAATCCAATATACATTCCCAAGATGGTCGAGCTCTGCTATAATGCCGATCTGGTTCTGGGTAGTCGTTATGTAAGGGGAGGGAGGATCGAGGGATGGGGCCTTAAGAGAAGGATCATCTCTGGATTTGCAAATTGGATCGCTAGATCACTTCTTCGATTGGATGTAAGGGATGTAACGACTGGATATAGATGCTACAGTAGAAGGGCTGTAGAGGTTATGCTACCATTGAAGAGTAAGGGTTATGTGGTACAGGTTGAAACCCTATTAAAAGTACGTAGAAGGAGGTTAAGAATTGTAGAATTGCCTATTACATTTATAGACCGCATTTATGGTAAGAGTAAGCTCGGGGTGCGTGAAATGATCGATTTCTTGATCTTCATCATACGTAACATTTGACTATTTTTACTATTGAGATTCATTCAGATAGAAATAAAGCTATATTTGAGATTGAGTTATGAAGATTATTTAAGTAAAGAGTTAAAGTTTGATCACATCTTTGAGCGTTAAAAGGCTATGTGAAATAAGGAGAGGGTTGTAGGGCTAAGGAGGTCTAGAGAGGATCGTCTTTGCTGGGAATGGGGTAGAAGACTTTGTTTTCGACCTTTAAGAAGATAAAAATGTTATATCGTGAGGAGATAATTAGTGGTGTGAAAGTGGGTATAGTTAAATTATCTGATTCTTTTCAATTCTCTTCACGAGATTCTTCGAAGAATTCATCGAAGCTTTCTTTAAGGGAAGGGTCACCTTTCAATTCTCTTCACGAGATTCTTTTCTATAAGACTGGGTCATCTTTACGTGTGTATCATCTTTCAATTCTCTTCACGAGATTCCTAAAACTAGCCTGGTCTCTTTCTGCCGTATTGAGAACTTTCAATTCTCTTCACGAGATTCTGAATTGTTAGCTGATGCCT
>JANXEG010000059.1 GCA_025058425.1 Nitrososphaerales archaeon | reverse complement strand
CTCAATAGCGAACTTTACAATCTTATCATCTACAGAACCGCCACCTTCAACATCGACCTTCATCAACTTAGATGCATAATTCAAAGCAGACCGGGCGGCACGTGCTCTACTCAAGGATCTGCTACGACATAGATCCTCTAACTCACGTAAAGTATCCTCCAAAACTACAAATTCCACTTTGCCCAACCTTTCCTTCAACAATTCAAAATTTACAATCGGTCTGCTGACTATATGAATAAGAAAACTTGTATCAAGTAATACTGTAACCATATTTATCGAAGAATACCGAGCCCTATCAATCTCCATCGATCACCGATCCTACGGCTGATCGCAGCCCGGCTACCCTCGCTCGCACAGACGGGATGTCTTAACTTCACTTCCACAGTATCTTCCCTTACTGAAGAGGCTGTACCGAGTGTCACAGCGGTACCGACGTTTAAGCGTAAAGCTTCACCAATTTTTATCTTCTCTACCTTTACCAATTCTTGTGTACCTATGGCAGCTTCAAAGAGTTTTGTATCCATGCTGAATGAATATAAAGTATCGGGGAGCTCACCGGGTCTGCCCACTACGGAGCCTATCAATGAGTCGCTCTTCGTTAAAGCGGGATCCAACATCGTACCAACAGCTACTAACCCTCCAGGTTTTACTTGATTCATGAAACCTGCACTTGTAACCAGACTTGAAATTTTAGTCCGTAATGGTTCATACTTTGATGTATTTGGATTCAAAATACCCGGTCTTAATTCTATTTCATCGCCCACTCTCAACACGCCTTGAATTAAGGTACCGCCCACTACACCACCCTTCAGAGCATCGATCGATGTGCCCGGTTTATTCACATCGAACGATCGTAAGATCTGCATCAATGGTTTAGCGTTAGGATCTCTCTTTGGTACAGGTATATACTCTACGATCATACCGATTACCGCATCTATATTCAACCTCCGTTGAGCAGAAATGGGTATTATGGGTAGATCGCTCGAAAGGGTTTGGTTTATGAACGATTTGATATCTCTATAATTCGCTCTAGCTTCATCATCACTCACCAAATCTACTTTATTCTGAATAACGATGATATGCTTCATCTCCAACATCTTTAAGGCGAAGAGGTGCTCACGAGTCTGTGGTTGAGGGACTTTCTCATTGGCGGCGATTACAAGGAGCGCACCATCCATGACCGCAGCGCCAGAGAGCATATTCGCCATCAAACTCTCATGGCCTGGACAATCTACGAAGCTTACAACACGTATGAGCTTGGCTTCAGTACCACAACTAGGGCACTTGGGAGAATTGGTGTAGCAATCGGGTGGAGGGCACGATTCACATTTGTAAAAGGCTGCATCGGCATAGCCTACTTTGATCGTAATTCCACGCTTCAACTCTTCACTGTGGGCACTCGTCCATATACCCGTGATGGCCTCTACCAAGGTGGTCTTACCATGGTCCACGTGGCCCGTAGTTCCAACATTGAGTTCGGGTTGAGATGGAAGATCGTATCTTCTGGATGATTCTGGCATAACAATTTGGTTTGGGTAAGGGATAGATAATAGCTTTTAGGTTTATGACGTTAAAGATCATATCATCATAGATATAGATGGGTTAAATCTTGATCTTATGCTAGGCGATCATCTTTTAACTGAGCCTGCTCTATAATCAGATCGATATGATCTACTTAGATAATGCGGAAACTACGATGGTAGATCCACTCGTCGTTGATGTTATGAAAGAGTACATGCTAGAGAAGTATGGAGTCCCACGTGGGGAGTTCGGCCATCTGTTGGAAGATGAAGCGAATGAAGCTATAGAGAAGGCCCGCGAAACTATCGCGAAGAAGATACATGCACGTGCTGATGAAATCATCTTCACATCGGGCGGGACCGAGAGTAACAACCTTGCCATTAAAGGAGTTATGTATTCCAATCAATATAAAGGGAAGCGAATCATAGTATCTAAGATCGAGCATAGATCTGTACTCGATGTAGTAAAGAGTTTAAGTGAGGAAGGCTTCGAGCCGATCTATTTGAATGTGGATAGTGAAGGTTTCATAGACTTCGATTCATTAAGGAGGGATATCATTGGTACTCGGTTGGTATCGATACAACATGCCAATCAAGAAATCGGTACGATTCAAGATATTAAAGCGATCGGGGAGTTATGTAGAGAGAAGAATATTCTATTCCATTGTGATGCGGTACAGTCATTCATGAAGGAGCCTATAGATGTGGAGAAGATGGGGGTCGATCTGATGTCTCTATCTTCACATTTAATCCACGGGCCGAAGGGTGTTGGTGCCTTATATGTAAGGGAGGGTATTTCACTAAAACCCCTCATATTGGGCGATGGAAGAGAGCGCGGCCTTAGAGCGGGGACTCCGAACCTACCCGGAATCGTAGGGTTTGCTAAAGCTACCGAGTTGATAAATGATGGCGATGTGGCGAGGATGAGGAGTCTGAGGGATCGGCTCATCGAGGATCTTCTCGATATCGAGGCTACAAAGCTCAATGGGCCATTAGGTGATAGAAGGTTGTGCAATAATGTGAATATCACATTCAAGTATGTAGAGGGCGAGGCCATTTTAATGCATGCAAACTTAGAAGGCTTGATCATCAGTACGGGTTCCGCATGCTACAGCCAAGGTTTAGAACCGAGCCACGTGATCCGTGCTATTGGTGGTACGTATGAAGACTCACACGGCTCTATAAGGTTAAGTTTAAGTAAGTGGACGAGCGAAGAAGAGGTGAAGTCTACAGTAGATATTATTAGGAGGGCCGTGGAAAAGTTAAGGAGGCTCAGCCCGTTGGCAAGGAGGTGATAGGTTTGGATATAGAGGAAAAGGTGGCAAAGCGTCTGGGCTATACCGATCTAGTTATAGAACATTTTAAAAATCCACGAAATATGGGCAGGATGGATGACGCTACCACCTCTGCAAAGGTAGGTAGTGTTGCATGTGGCGATCTTATAAAGATCTATCTAAAGATCGATGAAAAGACCAAGCGTATAGAGAAGAGCTCGTTCGAATCCTATGGTTGTGCTGCCAATATAGCTACGAGCTCCGTACTGACGGAGATGGTAAAAGGAAAGACAATCGAGGAGGCTAGAAAGATAACCTTCAACGATATCGCCCAGGCTTTAGGAGGATTACCGAGGATCAAGATGCACTGTGCAGTCTTATCGAGGCAAGGTCTAGAGGCTGCACTCTTAAAGTATGAAATAAAAAGTGGTCAGAAGATCCTCGATAAATCTCTCGTTGAAAGGTTGTTGAGGGGTGTATTGGACCCGGTCATGGGTACAGATATCATAAGTGCGGGTTTGGTGAAGGATGTTAAAGTCGAAGGGAAGAAGGTTAATATTACATTAAAGGCTTCCGGAGATGTTGGGAAGATGATTCAGGATGATATCAAGGAGGCTTTTGAAGGGCTTGATATCGAAATGAACTTTCATTTAATTAGCTAATAGCTAATGATAAATATATCGAGATAGTTTCGAACCTTACAGCATGATTTAGCCCAGCAATCCTCGATAAGGTATATTACCCCCTCATCGCTATATATATGGAGCCTTGGGCATAATCGGAAGCTTATACCGAAGGATCTGGGGCATGATCTTTCATAAACCTACAAATTTTAGTTGGTTGATCGAAGGTAAGTTGGCTGGTAGTGGATATCCTACCTCTAAAAGAGAGCTGGATTGGTTGAAGGGGCAGGGGATAAGGGCGATCCTCAGCCTAACCGAAAGACCTCTGCCCGATAAATGGATTCAGAATTCCGACTTTAATTACCTTCACATCCCAATACCCAATAAGCGTGCAACATCGATCGAAGAGATCCATAGAGCAGTAAAATTTATAAAATCTCAAATCTCTAATGGGCTCCCTGTTCTGGTCCACTGCGCCGCTGGACAAGGGAGGACTGGGATGATACTCGCAGCCTACTTTGTTAATACTTCTTCGATGAAGCCTGATGAGGCGATAAAATTTATCAGAAGGGTCCGACCGGGATCGGTAGAGAATGTAGAGCAGGTAGAGGCGGTCCACAAATATTACGAGATGCTCAAGTATTTAGATTCTGATGATCAGGGTCGACGGTAGATAAAATTTTATTCACTTCTTTGAGCATCGTTATCAATTTGTCATATTTGGCCCTTTCACATCGAGTACTTCTATGCTTCAGTACTTCAGGATTCAGTGTCGAATTTTTTAAGAAAAAAATTATTTTTTCTTGCACACTTGACACTGAATCTAACACCACCCCACTTTCATCTACATTTAGCAAAAAGGTTTTTTAATATCTATAAACACTTAAAGTTATGCGCAGAGACTTCGATCCACAGAAGTTCATCGATGATGCAATACTTAAGATAAGGCATGAAGTTGGTAATCAAAAGGCCGTCGTGGCGTTATCTGGTGGTGTAGATAGCTCCGTAACCGCCGAGCTCGGCCATAGAGCTTTGGGGAATAACCTTATTGCCGTCTTTTTGGATGATGGTCTGATGAGAGAGGGTGAACCCGAGAGTGTTGTGAGAATATTTAGAGAGAGGGGTTTGAATGTACAACTCCGTGATGTACGTGAAATATTCTTAAATGCATTGAAAGGTATTGTAAATCCGGAGGATAAAAGGAAGGCTTTCCGTGCAACCTTTTACAAAGTATTGGCAGATATTCTTAAAGAGGTCGGTGCTAAATTCTTACTTCAAGGTACGATAGCTGCAGATGTTGTGGAGACCGTGAAGGGTGTAAAGACTCAACATAACGTTCTTAGCCAGATCGGGATCGATCCTATAAAAGAGTATGGATATAAGGTTATCGAACCATTGAGTAGCTTGTATAAGCATCAGGTACGAATGGTCGCTGAAGCTTTAAAACTACCAAGAGCGATCGTGGAGCGCAGACCATTCCCAGGTCCAGGGCTTTCGGTTCGTGTCATTGGTGAGGTGACTGCTGAGAGATTAGAAATTGTGAGGAGGGCGACGAAGATCGTCGAGGAAGAGACCAGCCATATATCATGCTTTCAAGCGTTCGCAGTACTGATGCAAGATAAAGCTACAGGCTTATCCCAGGATGGTGGGAGAAAGTACGGTGAGATCATAGTCGTTAGAATCGTCGATTCGACCGATGCTATGACCGCTGAGCCTTCTCGAATCTCTTGGGATATTCTAGAAAGAATCAGTAGACGAATCACCGAAGCTATACCATCGGTCACCAGAGTCTTATATGATATCACAAGTAAGCCACCAGCGACGATAGAGTTTGAATAGAACCTTCTAAATTTCTCTGCCCAAACCCCATATATAAGATAGGCCTTTCTCTTTGATCGGGCCTTAAATTATTCAATTTTCATTCAATGTAATAAAAGTGTAAATTTTATCAAAGGGATGATTTTATTTCCGCCCTTCGATTCTACAGAAGTCGGTAGACCTCTCTAGAGCATTATTTATTGCGATCTCAGCCATCGTACTACAGTACCGGGCGATCTGTCCTAAGCTCCATACGATCGCCCTTAGATTCATCGCAACATTGACCTGGTCTATCAAATCCTTTTCATCCATTATAGGTTTTGATCTCTTACTGATAGGGGTGAGTTGGTACTTTACCAATATTCGGTTCACCAACTCCCCCTCTCTGATCACAACTTCTTCGACCATATCGATAGCCTGATTTGCTAACCTTATATCTGATGCCAGTAGCGAGTTCATCGCCCGATCATAAACACTTTGAACATAGGTAGCGAATTCGTATATCATATCTAAGATATCTTTATCAATGGCGGGCCCTTTCAAAACCTCCAGCACATTTCTCGCTAGATCTTCTGAATAATCACCGATCTTCTCTAAAACCTTTGCAATCACCCTATTCCCTAGGATCAGTAGGGGCTCCTCGATACCGATCTTCTTCCCTATTTCTTTATTCCTCGCAGCAAGGAGGAGCTGTCTAACCACCAGCCAGTATATTTTATCTATTTCATTCTCCATGTGAATCACCTCCTTCGCCAATTCGACCTTTCTCTCTCTTAATGCCCGAATGGCGGCTTTCTGCATCGATGAAGTTATGATAAAAATTCTTCTTAACAATCCTTCCACGGGGAAACGGGTCGGATCTAAAAAGTTCTGTATCAAAATCTGATTTAAAGTCTGTTCAACTACACTCAATCCAGTAAGTCTTTGGGTCACATTCCTAACTTCTTCAAGGTGTTCACTACTTAAATCCCTCTTGGAAACGATCTGTATGGTATCGTAACCGATTATATAGAGCCCAACGAGTATACGAGTCAACTCTCTAACTCGAGTACATTTATCTGCATCTACAACACACTTTGCAACTTCGACGGGCTCCTTTATAATCCCGGGTATGAGCCTTAGAGTACCGTCACTTTCACGTTTAATAGATATTATATCACCTTGCTTTAATCCCACTTCTTTGACCCAATCTCTCGGTATCGATACGGTAAGTGTAGAAGAGCCCACCCTTTGAACTCTACGTACCTCCATCATACACCATTACCAGGACCTCGAGCATATATATAATATATATGCTAATATAAGTTTTATTTAATCTTCTTCTCTTGGTATCGATGATCTTCTTAGCTATGAAGACATATATACTTAAATTAGGTAAATAGAGGGTATGGATGCACACGAAATTATAGATCTGGCATTAAAGCTCTCTGGTTTCAAAACACTCCCCTCCGATAGTGGTATACACGTGGATGGGAAAGGGATCCAACGTGTATTATTCAGCATCGATGTGAGTACCTCCGAGTTACTCTTGGCGAAGCAGCTGAAGTGTGATGCCGTCATCGGGCACCATCCATTGGGCGATGCACTTGTAAACTTTCATAAAGTCCTAGATAGGCATGTAGACTTCATGGTTCAACACGGTGTACCGTTGGATGTAGCGCGGAGCGCCACGGAAGAGCTAAAGTCAAGAATCATGCTTAGGAGCCATTACGCAAATTATTCGTACATAATCTCAGCCGCTCAGCACCTGAACATCCCACTTCTAAATATACATGTACCCCTTGATGAATTGGGTAGGAGGCTCATTCTTAACCGTCTGACCGATGGTAAGCCGAAGGTCGTTAAAGATATCATAAGGATAATAAGCGATATCGATGAGTTTAAAATCGCTGCTACAAGGCCAGAGTTGATACTGGGCTCGATGGAGGCTCCATGTGAGAAGATGGCTTTAGTCCATGCTGCCGGTACTAATGGTGGATACTCCATCACAAAAGCGTACTTCACTTATGGAGTTAAGACCGTTATATATGTACATTTCGATTATAACGATCTGAAGAGGTTAAAGGATGAAGGTTTGGTAGGTAATCTAATAATCATGGGCCATATCGCTGCAGATTCTGTAGGCATCAATGTATTCATTCGAGAGTTGGTTAAGAAAGGGGTTGAGGTCATTCCGTTGGGTATCTTAGGATATAGAGAGCAGTGAGTGATAAAGACATAAATTTGGATTATACCGATCCGCTATACGCTTTTACGCTTTTACACTTCATACTCTACAATATCATAAAATGATCATGTAATCACACAATACCCATAAACTCCATAAACTCTTCCTTCGTCCTCGGCTCGAGTACATAATTGTACCTACGCTCATGACCTATCGTTGAGGATGGCTTCGATCCAT